>JABSPC010000021.1 GCA_013215515.1 Crocinitomicaceae bacterium | reverse complement strand
CACCGCCACCGCCGACACCACCGCGACCTCCGCCGCCGTCAGTACCATCAGTTCCAGCTGAACCAACAACAAAAAATTGATTGTATTGAGGCGCACCTCCATTCGATCCATCCGTACCAAGAGAGCCAAGAGAACCAGAATTACCGTTAAAGCCATCTTGTCCGGGATCCCCCCAATTTCCATGAGCACCACCACCAGTTTGATTAGGTCCGAGGTTTACACCTCCACCAGATGCTCCGTCTCCTCCATCGTGATCAGTTTCACCACCGGAGCCACCCCCACCGCCAGAACCACCGGCTCTAGGATTCGAACTATCATTTCCAGGAGTTCCCGCTACACCAGTGTCATCATCTCCTGGAGGGTTAATTCCACCTGCAACTTGGAGTCCTCCTCCAATTCCGCCACCGGCACCACCTATTCCTCCGACTCCTCCAGAGCCATTATCATCGACATGTCCATTTCCACCATTTCCACCGGTAGAACCATTAGCTCCATTTCCGCCATTAACTCCGTCTGTTCCATCAGATGCATCTCCTGGAAGGATTTGACATCTAGTGATGAAGTAGTTTGTACAATTGTCGATATGCATTCCATATGTAGATGTCCCAGGTGCTGTCGCATCATCAGTTGTAAGTGTCACGTCATGTATTTCAAAACCACTGATATTAGCAACATAAATAACAACCAATCTGTAATCGTTCATTGTTCCGTCAGGATTCACATTCGTACGATTAATCGTTGTAGCTCCAGCCAAACTTGTTTTTTCCCATCCGTTAAAATCGTCAAAACCACCTTCTATAATTATGTCATCATAAGGAATAGTAAGTGAAGCATCTAAATCATAAATACCAGTTCCAACTCGAATAAGATCTCCGCTATTTGCTGTCCCGATTGCTGTTTCAAGATCCAATGGATCACCTATAGTACCAGAAGCAGAAGGTAGTCCACTTAACGTTGCATAGACCACATCACATTGACCAAAGGATATAAAAAAGAGCATGTTTACAGCCCCAAATAGTAGTAGTTTTTTCATAGGTTATAGTTTTTGATTAAGACAAGATAACGAATTATATCACGCACCCAATTCACATCATATAATTCTACATTTTTTATTACCATTGATCGTTACCAAGTGAGAATTACAACTAGATTTGCAAAATGAAATTCCCCCAATTCGAACGTAATTTCTGGATTATTTGTTTCGCTCTCTTTTTCTTTATAGTGAGTTTCAATATAATTATTCCAGAGCTCAATGATTACTTAAGCGGATTGTATCAAAAAGGGGAATACCTAAAGGGGTTAATCATTTTTCTATTCTCTTTATCCGCAGCAATATCTCGACCTTTTTCTGGTAAATTATCTGATTATATAGGCCGAAAGAAAGTAATGCTAATAGGAGCTTTTATTGCGACAGTTGTTTGTTTGATTTATCCAATATCCAGTTTAATAGGTGGCTTATCTGGAATGATTTTCTTTCTGATTCTTCGCTTCGTCCATGGCTTCAGTGCTGGCTTCTTACCTACAGGAGCAACGGCAATGGTCACAGATATTCTCCCAGCTGAAAAAAGAAGTTTGGGAATGGGGATTTGGGGAACTTTTATTTCGGTCGGCTTTGGAGCTGGTCAGATACTCGCTTCATGGATAACAACTTCAGGGAGCATCAACTTACTATTTTTTGTCGCTGCTGGAATGGCATTTATCACTTTACTTATTGTGATGACCTTGAAAGAGACACTTCCTAAACCGGAGCCTTTCAAATTTAAACACCTGAAGGTAAAATTTACGGATGTGTTCGATCCGCCTGTTATGCCTGCTGCAACGGTAATGTTCCTTTCATGTGTCTCTACTGGAATCTTATTCGTATTGGCTCAAGAAGTTTCAACATTCCTCGATCTCAATAAGGGCTACTTCTTTGGTTTTTATGTACTCTCAACCGTATTTGTGCGGCTTTTTGGAAGTCGAATCTCTGACACCATCGGGCGAAGAAAAACTCTAATTATTGGCCTGTTTTTTATGGCAGGCAGTATGATTTGTTTGGCATTTACAAGAGACATTACGATGTTCACAATTTCCGCAATTATCTTCGGCTTGTCAACAGGGTTGAATAGTCCTACCGTTTTTACGTGGACTGCTGATTTATCTCATATTGACCGACGAGGGATTGGTGCTGGAACCGTTTTCATTGCACTCGAATTGGGAATAATGCTTGGATCTTTCAGTACGATCTTTACTTATGATAATACATTTGATTCAATTTCATTAGCTGCGGCAATTGGTACTGGATGTAGCTTTTTGGCCATCATTTATCTCTTTTGGCATTTGAAGTACAGAGAATCAAAAACCTAATTCATCTTCTACCTTGAGGTATTTCCTCAAGTACTTAACGAGGAAATAAATTGGAATTGTATCGAACAAAGCGAAGAAGAACTTGAACAAATAACTCGATATTATAAACATCATTAGTGCATTTGGAACATTGGCTCCATCAGCAATAGGAAGCGCTCCAGCGTAATAATGTGTGATAAGAATTACAGCTACCGAATCTATTAACTGGCTCGTCATCGTAGAGAGGTTGTTCCTTAACCAAAGTTTTTTACCCTTCGTTTTTTTCTTTAGATAATGGAAGACCTGAACATCTACAAACTGTGCCGAAAGATACGCTATCATTGAGGCAAACGTAGCCCCAAATGTTAGTTTTCGAATTTCATAAAAGGCATAACCATGTGGAGCCTCTGCACCTTCGTTTCCAATAGCTAAGGGCAAAGTTCCGTCGTTAAGAAGCTCATCTGGTGCTTCCAACCAACCTCCAAGCCACATTACCAAAAGAATCCATAAGTTGAGAATGAAGCCAATCAAAACAACCATATTTGCTCGCTTTCTACCGTAAATTTCAGAGATTAAATCGGTACATAAAAATGTGATTGGATACGGTAAAACACCAACTGCGATCACAAAACGAACATCGCTAGAATCAGAAATTCCAATATAGCTTGAGAGGTCTATAAATCGAGAAACGCCAAGTATGTTCAGCATCGCTAAAGAGCCCAAGAAAATCCCCGCCATGAGCAAGAAAACCCATTCTCGTCTTCGTTGAATTGTTTGATCCTCTAATTGATTTCCTCCGAACATTAATCTGTATTGAGCCCTAAAGAAACGAAAAAACTAAATGCTAGAATCCATTCTCCTAAATATTGGCTATATTCGATTCAAACTTTAAGACCGATGTCAAAAATAGCTCATAATCAACTTACAAAGCTCTATTATTCAATAGGCGAAGTTGCTAATATGCTAGAAGTAAACACATCCTTAATTCGATTTTGGGAAAAAGAATTCCCGATTATTAAGCCAAAGAAAAATAAAAAGGGAAACCGATTGTATACCACAAAAGAGATTGCGAAAATTGATCGCATTTATATTTTGGTTAAGGAAAATGGATATACTCTTGATGGCGCAAGAAAGGCTTTAAAATCTGGAGCGAAGATAGAATCAAGCACTGTTAATCCGAGTTCAAATGGTCATTTACATGAAGATTTAATCTCTCGCTTGGAAGCGGTTAAATCGAAATTGATTGCTCTAAAAAATCGAACCTAATTTAGATTTACCTGCAAGTTCTTAAAGTGCAGAAATACCTCAACAAACATATCTTCGCTAACCTGTTGGTCGTACTTACAAGCTCCTATTGAAGTTAGCAATGCACACAAGATTTTCCCTTGACGGTTCTTTTTATCATTGGAAAGCATGATCACCATTTCGTTGATTTCGTCATTTGAGTACGACGGCATCTCATAAAATGATAAAATGCTCTCTTGAATTTTTTCGTATGATTTCTGATCCAACAACCCCATTTTCATAGACACATACGATTCCATCACGATACCAATAGCTACGCAATGTCCGTGTGTCATTTTCTTTCCATTCATGAAGTGACCTTCAATGACGTGTCCAATTGTATGTCCAAGGTTTAATATTTTACGAAGACCCTTTTCCATTGGATCTTCTAAAACAATATCGTTCTTAACACCAATGCAAGTCAATAGAATTTCTTCTGTAAATTCCTCTTTCCCTTTTAATTGGGCTACAAGTGTATCGAATAATTTTTCATCGCTAATAAGTGCGTGTTTAAGCATTTCAGCATAGCCACTTAGCAACTCTATACTTGGAAGTGTTGATAGAAAAGCAATATCAATGTAAACCACTTCTGGATGCGAAAAGACACCAATTTGGTTTTTAAATTCTCCCAAATTAATCCCAGTCTTCCCTCCTATTGAAGCGTCGACCATTCCGAGTAGTGACGTTGGGATATTAATATAATCGACACCGCGTTTGTAACAGGAAGCAATAAAACCGCCTATATCCGTGATCATTCCTCCTCCAAGGTTTATTATTAAATCGTGTCGAGTAATACCATATTCAGTTAACGCCTCCCAAACATTGTTTACAATTACTAGCTCCTTGTTTAATTCGCCATGGGGAAGTACAACAATCTCAGATTCTTTTAAAAGTTCAAATGTTGTGAGTAAATATTCGAGGCAATTTACATGGGTATTGTCATCAACGATAATAACCTTCTTCACTGATTTATACTTCGTTATAAGGACTTCATTAAAAGATGATTCTTCAATGCTTCCTATTTCTAAACGACTATTATTTGACTTTATGTACTTCATTCAAAATTGAACTTAAAACGGTAAAAATAAAGATTTGTTTAGACCACAACAAAAAGCAAGCATTTTTAATAGTCTCTTCCAAAAATGAAACTATTTTTGTGCCATGATTTCGTTCGATAATACTGAAGTAGCATTTCGCGGTAAATCCAAAGGAGATTTAAAGCGAGCATATTGGCTATTCAAAGTTGTGTCAAGTCCTGCCATGGTTAAGTTTGGCAAGTGGGCGACGAACGTGGCATTGCGCCTAAGGCTCCCAATTAAAGGGATTATAAAGAAGACTATTTTTCGCCAATTTTGCGGTGGAGAGTCAATTCAAGAATCATTAAGCGCATCTAAAGAACTGGCTGACAGGAATGTTAAAACCATCTTGGATTATAGCATTGAGGGTAAAACGAACGAGGAAGACTTTGATAAGACAGTTCAAGAAATAATTGAAACAATTAAGGAGGGTGAGAAAAATGAAAATATCCCATTCGCCGTATTTAAGATTACTGGAATATGTCTTTTTGAAATCCTTGAGAAATCGAATGATGGAATTGAGGCGCTAACAGCAGATGAGAAAAAGAGCTATGACAAAATGGTTCAGCGAGTAACTTCAATTTGCAAGGAGGCTTTCGAGAGAAACGTTCCAATTTTTATTGATGCTGAAGAATCTTGGATTCAAACCACGATCGATCGAGTGGCTTACGACATGAGCTTTGAGTTCAATCAGGAAAAAGCAATCGTTTACAATACTGTGCAATTGTATCGACATGACCGTTTGGGTTATTTGAAATCTGAAATAGCGCGATCCGAAAAAGAAAACTTCAAACTAGGTGTTAAGCTCGTTCGAGGTGCATATATGGAGAAAGAACGCGCGCGTGCTGAAAGAAAAGGATATCCATCGCCCATTCAACCGAACAAAGCTGCAGCTGATAAAGATTTCAATTCTGCATTAAAAGTTGTTGTCGAAAAAATTGATCGCGTTTCGTTTTGTGCTGGAACTCACAATGAAGAAAGTTCAATGCTGCTTGTGGAATTATTAAAAGAGTACGGAATCGATTCTAATGACCCTAGAGCCTACTTTGCTCAATTACTTGGAATGAGCGACCACATATCATTTAACCTCGCTGATAGTGGCTTAATGGTTGCTAAATACGTTCCATACGGTCCGATTAGAGAGGTGTTGCCTTATTTGATTCGAAGGGCAGATGAAAACACTTCAGTAGCTGGACAAACAAGTCGTGAATTGTCATTGATAATGAAGGAGCGTAAAAGAAGAAAAATGTAATTCTTTAATTTGTATAAAACGTTATCGGGATAGTGTGTTCACTGATAACTCGCCTCCCATTCTTCTCTTCTGGGTTCCATTTATTCATTCTTTTGATAACACGGATAGCTTCTCTATCAAGATCTTCATGAACTCCCTTATGAACCTGTACGCGGTAAATTGATCCGTCCAAGTCAATGTTAAATCGAACAAAGACAGTCCCTCCTATACCGGCGCGATTTGCCGAACGTGGATATTCCAATTCACGATTTATGAACTTTATCAGAGCTTCACTTCCTCCAGGGTATGATGCTTTGACATCCGGGAAAATAATTATTTCTTCTGGCACCTCTTCTATCCAAACCTCCTCTTCAACTTCCCATTCTTCTTCGACTTCTATAATTTCTATAACTGGTGGTGGGGGCAAAACCTTTTCAACAATTTCTGGAACTTCTAGAATAAAAGTATCCTCTATCATCTCTGGTTCTTGAGGTAGCCCTGGGATTAATTCTTTGGTTTTCCCTTGTGGTGACTTCCCAGTTGGGCTTTCCTCACATGAGAATAATGACACGGCGAAAAATAGGAATGCAAATCTTTTCATAAGGCTCTGTTTGAAATGAGATGCCTATCAAAACTGAATTCCATAAATTCAATATTTACACAAAGAATCTACTTGATAATTGTAACGTGGCCTTCAAAGGTGTACTTATCATCGTTCACACTATCCGCACAGCGTAGTTGCCAGTTGTATGTTCCGTCAGGTACAATTTTCCCATTGTATGTTCCATCCCATCCGACCGAAGAGTCATGGCTTTCCCAAATCAATTGTCCCCATCTATTAAATAGCAACAAGTCGAAATCATGAATGTCAATTCCAGAAATGTGAATTTGCCATGTTTGATTGAATTCATCACCATCCGGCGTAAATGCGTTCGGTGCAAAAAGCAATACATCGTTTACAATCGTTACGTATTTGGTAATCGAATCTATACAGCCATTATCATTCGTAACGATGAGTGTTACTGGATATTGACCGGGTGCATCAAATGGATAGACAACCTGAGTTACGTTCTCTGAAGTTGAAGATGCCGGAGTTGCATTTGGCATATCCCAGCTCCATGAAACAACGTCAGAAGAACTTTGATTGATAAACCCAACCTGAGGCTCTAACATTGAAACGAAATCAGGACTTACAACAAAATTCGGATTTGGATTCGCAAAAACTTCTACCAGACTAATATAGTCTAATATATACTCGCATCCTGAATTCGTAATAATGGTGACAGTAACATCAAATAAACCAGGCGTGTCATAGGTATGATCAAAATCAATTACCCCATTAAATATTTCTGTTGAGCCATCTCCAAAATCCACCTCAGTAGTTAAAATATTGTTGCTTTGTGTTGTATTCGTGAACACAACAGTGTGCGGGAAACATCCATTCAAAACATCTCCTAAAATCGAAGGAGAAACATCTGCAGGTTCCGTAACAGGGAATTGAACTTGTGCTACACATAAATTCATATCCGTCACCGTAACATCGTATAATCCAGCGCAGATTAAACTTCCAGCTCCATTTTGATCTCCAACCAATCCAGTTGCTGGCCAAGTATAGGTAAATGGCCCTGTACCTCCTGCTGGTGTAATTTGAACTGTCCCGTCACATACTCCGAAACAAGAAGCATCGGTACCTAAGACACTCAAAGTTAACAATACTGGTTCTCCGACGACCACAATTTCTGTTGCTGAACACCCATCGTTGGAATAAACGACAATCGTATAATTTCCTGCTATCAAATTGCTAATCACAAAAGGACTTACTGCTTGAATTACGGCTCCACCATTCACAGTGTATTCGCTAATATTATTTCCAACGACAACAATGTTTCCGTCAGCACCTCCATTACATAAAACATCTGTTACTGCGGTATTTGTAATATCTGTAATAATTTCAAGGATTGTTATGTTCGCTTGATCAACACAACCATTGCTATCAACATAGTGCGTGTAAACACCTACAGGCATTGTTCCAGGGTCATACGGCATTGCAACAGTACTTCCGTTAGCATCAATCCAAGTTCCATTTGGAGAAGCTCCTACTCCTAAAAATGGAAATAAATCAAACGGTGCGGCAGATGAACAAATCTGAATTGTAGAATCCATTCCTGGATATGGAGTCGCAGAAACATTAACCACGATCGTATCAGAAGTTGCACATAAAGGGTGACCTAATGGATAAGTCGTGAATATCAATGTTTCTTGTCCTGATACATTCAGTATTGGATCAGCAATTGCTGGATTAGTTACAGAACCTGGAGGGGTCCAATCGTACACGAAATCTGGAACGCATGCTGCAACGAAATTATCCACTACAACTCCTGGTAAATTCGGTCCTTGCGTTACAATTGTAACTCCATTCCCATCAACAAGGGTGTACTGACATTCATTTACAAAACCTCCATTGGCATTAAAAGTAACTGTTACCGTTGCTCCGTTTGGAATAGTCAAATTGAAGATTGTTGTAAAGTTGTTCGAACATGTATAATCAGTTGAGACACCATTCACCGTTACGGTTACTGTATTTCCATTCCAAGTATCTCCAAA
>JABSPC010000209.1 GCA_013215515.1 Crocinitomicaceae bacterium | reverse complement strand
TAGTCCCAAAGTTAACCTGACAGTGCCATATTGAAAATGCAGTAGGCCTACATGCTATATGTAGTCCTACATGATGCAATATGTGAAATAAGTGCAACATTTAAAGAAAAAAAATGCATGCTTTTAAAGTGATGAGTAAGAATGAGGACTTAGTAAGGTGGATAAAAAAAATAAAGAGAGGGTTTATTTCATAGGGTAGTATAATATGTAATTCCTTATTGACGCAAAACCCACACTTCTATTTAACATAATATTAATTATAGGGCAATATGAGTGTTTGCAGATTCCTGCAATCCTTGCCAACTATAATGTATATTATGTCTGCGTCGTTCCTCCTTGGGCTTTGCCTAAATAGCCAGTTCCTTTCTTCGATGATCCAATTGCCCTATATCACGGTGGACTTGGAGCAAATACTCCTACGCTTAAAAGATGTAACATGTGGGGGCCTCCAAATGACACCTTACTTGTTGATGGAATCCAATTGGGAGGCCTTGACCTTGATTTGATGTTTGAAAATGACATCTATTACTCAGATATCAATAACTACAAAATTCTTAAGTACAACATCCTTACCGGTGTTTCTCAAGAGGTTCTCGTTTCTTCGGACGCACCGTTTGGAGCAAGCGATTCATTGAGATCTCCTCAGACGCCAATTCTCACCTACAATCCAGCCTTAGATTCAGGAGTATGGATTTCTGAAATTCAAGAGTATTCTGGAATGACTGTATTTCCGAACCCGTCTGCGAATAACTTCTTCTTTGAGTTGGAAGACTCATATCAGGACATTGAGGTTCGAGTATTCAGTTTCACCGGAAGTATCGTAGCACTGGAGAAGTTCAAATCTACAAACCAATTTAATCTTGCGTTCAAGGCAATGCCTGGAAAATACCTTACGCTTGTCTATGGAGATGGTAAACTGATCAATGAAACAATACTGATTAAACAATAAGCTTTATAGGCCTTCTTTTAAGCCTTAATTTTTCAGGTCTAAGGTAGGTGTAATAGAAATGAAGAGACTGTCTCAAAAGGGGCAGTCTCTTTTTGATTACCCCCTTCTTGCCTCCCTCATAAAAAAAAGAGTCCTCGTATCGCGTCCGGTGCTACCTAAGTCACTGTACAACAAATATTAATTATACATGTCTTTGGAACAATTATACATTTCCCGGTACTACTGATTCCTATATCATTGTATTATGAAAGTATCACACATTTTATCTGTTCTGGCATTTTTTTTATTTAATCACGTTCATGCCCAATGGTTTCCTTTGAATTCAGGGGTTACCGAAGCACTCAATGATATTCATATGGTAACAGGTGATATCGGCTACACGGTGGGAGACAATGGAACCATGATCAAGACTATGGATGCAGGTGTCACTTGGAATAATCTTGCAGCTCCTACAAATCAAACCCTCAGGTCGGTTTACTTCCTGAATGAGAACCACGGATTCATTTGCGGAGAAGAAGGCTTGTTTGAAACTACTAATGGCGGGCTAAATTGGTCACTAAGAACATTGAGTGCCAATACCAATCTCCATCATCTAGACTTCTACAACGATACAACC
The DNA here is from genome assembly GCA_013215515.1 of Crocinitomicaceae bacterium. Taxonomy (GTDB): domain Bacteria; phylum Bacteroidota; class Bacteroidia; order Flavobacteriales_D; family Crocinitomicaceae; genus UBA4466. The sequence continues at coordinate 1,482 of JABSPC010000209.1, read as the reverse complement.
GGATTTTGCACTGGAGGGGACTACTCCATCTATAAAACAATCGACGGAGGATTTACTTGGAATCAGAAATCGGTCAATACAAATGGGACATCCAACCCTGTTTCTGACCTAAGTTTCCCTACTGAAAATGTTGGTTATGGAGTTTGTAGTGAAGGTAGCTGGAGCATTCTCATGACAACCGATGGAGGAGAAACATGGGACCAAGATACCATTGGACCGTTTGGCTCCCTGTGTAACCTCGAAGCCGTGCACTTCACGAATCTCACCGATGGTTTCATAGGAGGCTGGGACTACCAAACGTTTATCAAAACAGAGGATGCAGGTAATGTCTGGACAAGTGACGCGCAGCTTTGGGCAATAGAAGTTCATGATATTGACTTTTTTGACAGTAATAATGGAATAATTGCTGGTGAGCAAGGATATGTGTATGAAACAAACGATGGTGGCGTAACGTGGTCCGGGAACGATATACTTTCTTCAGCTCACAAATGGATAGATGGTGGTTTTGATCCACTTGGGAATGCATTTGTAGTTGGAGAAAATGGACAGATATACAAGAACGAATTACTACTATCTAGCCAGGAGCTCGAAGCTATTGATGTGTCCCTTTGGCCCAATCCAGCGAATGAGTTTGTTTACGTGTCTGCAGATCAGGCGATCAGAAGAATCGTAGTTTCAGATCTCTCAGGTCGCACCGTGTTTTCTAAAGATGAACTAATGCTAGGGCAGATTAGAATAGATCTGCCTCGGCAAAATGGTGTTTATATACTTACACTGACCTTTGAAAGCGGTGTGACGACAAGCAAAAGGGTGATAAAGAACTAAGCATCAAGACCTTTACCATTATAGGGCAATATGGGTGCTTGTGGAATATAGAGCAAATTGTCTGAAACACTCAGATTAATTAGACCTTACTTAAACCAATATAGCATTGGAGCTCGCGCAATACAACCCATCATTTGATCAAATCTTATTCAACTGCTTTAGAAAGTCCTCTTTTTTCCTTTGAGAAATCGGAACTTTATCATCGTTAATCATAATTAGATGTCCTCCACTTTGTTTTTCGTATTGCTTGATGTGCATCATATTAATTAAGTGAGAATGATGGACCCGGTAAAAATTCTCTTGAGAAAGGATGGTTTCAAATTCTTTTAAATTTTTGGAAGAGAGAATACGCTTCCCATCATCTAGTACGCATAAGGTATATTTCCCATCCGCTTCACACCGTATGAGATTCTTAATCGGCACAAAGTCTAAGCCCTGAACAGAGGCAATCGCCAATTTTACATTTTCAGAGGTTCCTCCTTTCAAATTTTTGATCACTTCCTTTAACTCATCCCCCGAATAGAGTCGTTCTTTGGAGGTTATTTTATAAACTGCATGAATGAGATCTTTAATATTAATTGGCTTGAGCAAGTAATCAATGGCGCTAAATTGAAACGCTCTTATGGCATATTTATCATACGCTGTAACAAAAATGAC
>JABSPC010000208.1 GCA_013215515.1 Crocinitomicaceae bacterium | reverse complement strand
TTTTATCAGGTGCTGAGAATGAAAGCCTGATGGAGCTCAATAGCTCGAAACACGTGATAATAATCAGTGTTGTGGCCCATTGCGACACTTCCGGAAGTCAATCTTACAATCTAAGGCTTGCTCAAAAAAGACTCGACGCTGTTCTTCTTAAAATCGACTCAACAGCGAAAACGACGATTGCTCAAGGCGAAAAAATATCCTCAAAAGCAAAAAATTATGACGCGCAATTGCACCGTCGTGTGGATATCATTTATTCAGACAAATCGAAAGAGCCACCAAACTTGACCGAAGGGGTTGCTGAATTCATGCAGAATTCAAATTCTAAATTCAATATTGATTTAGAGATTTTATTCTATCCGGGAGAATCCCGAATGCTACCTAAGTGTTTTCCAGAGGTCAAGGAATTACTTCGTGTAATGAAGAAACATCCCACGTTGGAAGTTCATATTCATGGCCACGTTTGTTGCGGACAAAACTACATCCTCTCCAAGAATAGAGCGTATGTCATTTACATGTATTTGATGGAAAATCGAATCATGGGTAGGCGCATGAAATATACCGGCCACAGCAATTCACAACCCAGAACGTGGCCTGAAGTTACAGCTAAAGACAAGGATTCCAATCGTCGTGTGAGTTTGGAATTCAGTAAAAATTAACCACTCGATTCCGTCGGATTTAAACCCAAATGCAATGAAGATTCTCTTATCTCTCTTAATTATTTGTACTTGCAACTTTGTGAGCCCTCAAGAAGACAACAATGTCGTTACTATGTGTTTCGCTTTCAATAGTTCCGAAATGTTACCCGCTGAATTATCCAAACTGGACAGATTTAAAATAGTTGATTCTGGAATAAGATTCACTAAAATTGAAGCACATACCGATTCGGTTGGTTCGATCATTTACAATGTGAATTTGGCTACTCGCAGACTTAACTCCGTTCGAGATAATTTAAACTTTCAAGATGCAGTCGTAGCAATTATTGGTGAAGCTGAAGCAAACGTTTCTACTTCTTATGTGGCCTCCAAATTCAGAAAAGTTGATATCTACTACGAAAAAGTAGCAGAATCATTAGAGGCGCCTGCCGAGCCAATTGTAAGTACGTTTAAAGAAGTTGAGCCTTCATTGTCTAATGGAGCAGCAGAATTCATTAAGTCAAAAGAAAAGACGCTATCCATTGATTTATACATCCATTTTCATCCAGGAACTGCAGTCCCTCTTCCAGAATCATATCCTGAATTGCATCGCTTGGTCGCTTTTATGAAAGAAAATGGAACACTAGAAGCATTTCTTCATGGCCATGTGTGCTGCGACAATAACATGGACATTTCTGAAAGAAGAGCGAATTACGTTTACTTCTACCTATCGAAAAATGGTGTTAAAGAAGCGCGAATGGACAAAGTCGGACATAGCAATACGCAGCCGAAAGTCTTTCCTGAAAGAACCGAAGCTGATAGAATTGCCAACCGAAGAGTAACAGTTGTCTTTACTAAACAGTAACTTTAGAGGGTAAATCTCATTTCATGAAGACACCCCTTATTTTTGC
>JABSPC010000207.1 GCA_013215515.1 Crocinitomicaceae bacterium | reverse complement strand
GGAAAGAAAAGAAGGAACAGGAAAGGTCTTTTTTACGATATAGTTCTTGACTTATCTAGCCCCCATTAAGATCTCTGCCCCTTCTCGCTAATTGTGTTTACTATTTATACAAAACTAATTACTGGTAAAGATAAAAGCCCTCTCGGTTGAACCTAGAGGGCTTTTCTTATTCAGTAATTTAACTTTTATCTTTTCACAACTCTTGTAGAATACATATCAGTTTCACTTGAAACATTCACGAAATAAATTCCTGCTTCAACAGCTCCAAGATCAATTGTAATTATTTCTCCTTGCGTGATAGAGCGGTCTATATGGTAAACCAATCTACCTGCCATGTCGACAATATCAACTCTTGTTTCTCCTGAGTAGCTTGTATATGTAAGACCAATCTCAGCAGACGTTGGATTAGGTGAAATTTCAATACCCATTGGGTTCTCTATTTCTGGCAAATAAACTACACTTCCTACAAATACATCAATAGTAGTTGTACAGCCATTTGCATCTGTTACAATAACAGTGTAAGTCGTATTTCCAACCAATCCAGTAGGATCCTCTTGAGTCGAACCATTACTCCAGTTATAGCTATATGGAAGAGTTCCACCACCAACGTCAAAGTTAATTGAACCATCGTTTCCAAATGACTCATCATTACCTGTACCAGTCGCCCATAATTCCGGCGGACCGTTAATTGTCGTTGTCGCTAATACAGCACACCCATTAGCATCTAGCACGGTAATCGCAACCACTCCTGGCACACCTCCAACTAGATCTTCTGGATCATCAAAATCTCCAGTTCCATCATTACTCCAGTCAAATGTATAAGGTCCAGTACCACCAGTTACGTTAATATCAACTCCACCTGTACTCGTTCCGTAACAAAGTAAATCTGTCACATTATCGATTTGAACAGTTGGCGATCCTGCTTGAGTTAAAATTGCACTTCCATTATCTGTACATCCATTCGCATCTTGTACCATAAGATTATATGTTCCAGGCGTCAATCCAATAAAGTTTGTAGAGAATGTCCAAGTAACACCTCCATCAACACTGTATTGATATCCACCAGCTCCTCCAGTTGCTCCTAACATTATCGTACCATTATCGTTGTCACAAGACGGATCAGACACAGTTTGAATTGTTAATGTAGGCGAACCAGCATCAACAAGGACAACAGTTGTAACTGCAGAACAGCCGGTTGGATCTTCGACAACAATGTTATATGTTGCTCCAGCCAAACCGGTGAAAGTATTTGAAGCTTGGAAGGTTACACCACCATCAATAGAATATTGAAGTGTTCCAGAACCTCCTGCTGCTGTGATCGTGATAACTCCATTTGTAAGATTACAACTTGGATTCGTCGTAGACGCAACAGTAATTGTCGGTGCACCTGGATCCGTTAAAGTGATACTCGATGACGTTTGACAACCATTCGCATCCTCTACAACAATAGCGTAGATTGCATCGTCCAATCCATTAAACACATTGCTTGCTTGGAAAGTACCGCCACCATCAATCGAATACTGAAGTGTTCCTGTCCCTCCTGTTGCTGTAATATTAATCTGACCGGTTAGGTTGCCACAAGTAGGATCTACCACCGCTACATTTACCAATGTAGCTCCTGAGGCATCTACAAGTGTTACAGCGCTCGTTGCTTGACAACCATTTGCATCTTCCACAACCACGTCATAAGTTGCTGCGCCAAGTCCTGTAAAGTTAAATCCAGCTTGGAACGTTACTCCATTATCGATACTGTACTGAAGCGCTCCAGTTCCTCCTGTTGCCGTTATATCGATTATACCATTCAATCCACTACAAGTTGGGTCCGTTATTATGACCGCCGTGATTACTGGTACTCCT
>JABSPC010000206.1 GCA_013215515.1 Crocinitomicaceae bacterium | reverse complement strand
TTATTTCGGGAGTAACGAACAGGTACTCGTACCCAAAACGGCAATCATGTGGACCGGAGAACGTTCTGTTGTTTATGTCAAAGTTCCTGATGCTGAATTGCCATCCTTTGAATATCGAGAAATCACTTTGGGCGAATCTATGGGGGAAAACTACCTCGTTACTGATGGGATTTCCAACGGTGAGGAAGTTGTTACAAATGGAGCTTTTATAATTGATGCATCGGCACAATTGAACAACCAAGCGAGTATGATGAACAAGCACATGGCTGGTCCGGTCAAAGAAAAATCGATGGAAACGCCTGATTACGTCTCGTCTACTCCAGCAGAATTCAAAAAGCAACTCCAAGCAGCGGTTAAAGCGTATATGCCCATTAAAGACAACTTGGTAGAATCTAATCCAGCGAAGGCTAAGAAATCGGCGACGCTATTTAAATCAAAATTGAAAGCCATCGACATGATGCTTTTAAAAGGAAGTGCGCACGAGTATTGGATGAAACAATTGACAGCATTGAACTCTCACGCTGATCTGATCATTTCCAAAGACGATCTAGAGGAAAAGCGCAAGCAATTTGACTTCTTATCGCAAGCCATAATTCAAACTGTGAAAGCTTTTGGGGTCAACGACGTCACATACTACGAACAATACTGCTCGATGGCATTTGATGGCAAGGGTGCTTCTTGGATTAGTTTAAAAGATGAAATAATGAACCCTTACTTCGGTGATTACATGTTGCACTGCGGAGAGGTTTCGGAAACAATAACAGTTAAATAACAAAAATCAATTTATCAATCAATACAAATTCAATATCTTTAAATTATGAAAAATTCAATATTAATGGTAATGGTACTGGCGCTGATTTCATTTTCAGGTCATTCACAAACTGCCACAAAGAAAAAAACGTCATTTAAAGTCTACGGAAAATGCGGAATGTGCAAATCAACGATAGAGAAATCAGTTGTTGGTAAAGCAGGAATCTACTCAGCTTCGTGGGATTTAAAAACAAAAAGAATGACGGTTACTTACAACCCTGAAAAAACTTCAGTTTCGAAGATCAAACAAAAAATTGCTGATGCAGGATACGATACAGAATCGCATAGAGCAAAAAAAGCGACGTACGATAAACTTCACGGATGTTGCAAGTATGAGCGACCTAAGAGCTAGAGAAATTTAACGAAGAAATTTAAAGCCCGTCTTGGTTCAACCGAGACGGGCTTTTTTTTGTCACAACTTTTCTCATAAAAAGGAGACCTTTCTGTACTTTCAACATTAAAGGTGTAAATAACAGAAATGGACGACAGTAAAATCATCGAACTGCTACAAATTGGTAAACCGGATAAGGCATTTATCAAACTTTAAAAAAATTATCCTCAAGTAGAAAAATTAATTCTATCGAAGGGTGGTTCGCGGGAAGATGCCAAAGATGTTTTTCAAGAAGCACTGATCATGTTCTATGAAAAGTTCGGAAAACTGATTTCAAACTCACTTCCTCGATTGGAACGTATCTGTACAGCGTGTGCAGGTTCCTATGGAAGAACGCGCTCAACAAACGTATCCAAATATTTTTCATCTCTATCTATTCTAACGAAAATTTCGAGATGGAATTGTTTCTGATTCGTTTAAAACCTATCCCGCAACTTCATCATTGGTCGCTCAAAGAAGTAATAAAGCAAGGTGGAAACGCCGATCGTGATACCCCAAAACAGTGTATACATTTGCCAGCGATCGGCTTCTGATTCTGGAGGATTGTGTTTCATGATCACCCCAAACACGAGTCCAAGATTGATCAAATACATCGAATAAGAGATCTTACTTATATGAGTGACGGTTTTTCCCCACCACTTAAAGCGATACGTTTTTATATTGTCCGCTAGAGGCAAAAGCAACATGGCTCCAATCGAAATTGCAACAAAGTAAAATGTTCTTGAATAGAAGAGTTCAAACGAATGATCACTTGTAACGGCTTTGTATAAAATCACCATTCCCAAAACAAAAGCGGGCCATCTGCAAAGTCTCCAAAAGTCCTTGTGGTAGAACTTGATGTATGCAGCCAATACTCCATAAATGATCGTATCCAAGCGCATAACGACGACTTTCCGAACTTCGACATCATAGGTATGAAAGGAATCGTATACGGTATCCGCTTGAGTAATTCTATAAAGCAACGGAGTGATTATAAGCAGAAGAATCGTTGCTAAAAACGTGTGCTTTTTCGATAAGAACAGTCGAAATCCAAAAATCGATAATGGCAAAATAATGTAGAACCATTCCTCAACGGAAAGACTCCAACTTTCCCAGAAAAAGCTATGGAAGCCATTATAGAGGTTGTGTGTAAAGAGAATAAATGACACTCCAAATTGATCCAAGTCTCCATTCTTAAATTCGTATTTAATAAATAAAAAGTTCAAGAGAAGGATTAAGTAATAGTTCGGCAAGGTTCTGAACCACCTTCGTTTCCAGAAGTGAGCAATTGATTTAAAATTGAACTTCTCCTCTTTTTCAATTGTTTTAATTAAAATTGATCCGATAAGAAATCCACTAAGAACAAAGAACAGCTCTACTCCATCAATTCCATTCAACATTGGAATAGTGGGCAAAAACCAAAACAGATCATCTCCAGCTATCATAGAACCGTGCCCCATAACAACGAAAACAATGGCAATGGCTCTATATGCATCGAGACCATAGACCCGACCATTACTAGAAAGTGCTGTATTATTTTTAGCCATAGAAGTGACGAATATACTAAGAACATCAATGGTTAATGGCAAACATCAAATTCGATCTACAATAGAAAAAAATGTGACGCAATTGAAATTAAAAGGCTAACTTTGCTCCGTGACTATCATGTTCAGTACTGAATACTAGCAGATTAGTTGTGAATTACACAATAAAATTATATAAAATGGCAGAAGGAACAGTTAAGTTCTTTAACGGAACAAAAGGGTTTGGATTTATTACTCCAGCAGACGGAGGTGAAGATGTATTTGTACATCAAACAGGTCTTATTGACGAAATCAACGAAGATGACAAAGTAACATACGATGTTGCTGACGGAAAGAAAGGATTAAACGCTGTCGATGTTAAAGTGATGGGCTAAGAAATATTTCTATGTTTAAATGGGTTTTGATTCAATCAGAACCCATTTTTTTTGCCTTGTACTTTTTGAATCCACATTTCCAAAGTTAATATCTTCCTTTTTCGGCTATGTAACTAAACGGAAATGACTTATCTTAGCCTAAATATTAAATCAAAACCTATGAAAAAACGACTACTATTCGCAGCTGTTGCGCTTTTAACTTCTATGAGTGTAAGTGCACAATGTACTGCAGACCCTCAATATACTACCCCAGGAGTTTATCCAGACAGCGCTACAGGTTTACCAGCAGCATGTATTGACCTACCTTATGCGGAAACAATTACTTTAATTGTTCCTGTCGATACTACAACTGTTATTTTCGGTATTCCATTTACCCTGCCTTTTGATAGCGTTGTAGTAAGTGACTGGACAGGACTTCCTCCTGGATTCACATACGCTTGTTCTTCACCGGATAATACACAAAGCCCAGTGGACAACTGCTCATTTGAAGGTGGGCAAACAGGATGTATTCTAATATCTGGAAATCCTGTATTTGCTGATATCGGAAGTTACCAGCAGATTATTACGACAGATGCATACTTACAAGGAAATCCAAACGGAAACCCTTCTGTGGTGATTGTAGATTACTATTACATTCAAGTAGTCGATTGCGGACTAAGCGTTCCAGGCCTGACAAACTCTAAGTTCTTAGTTTATCCAAATCCAGCGAAATCCGTAATTACATTAAACGGATTGAATGGAATTGATGTTGAATCTATATCAGTAACAGATATGGACGGAAAAGTACTTGAATCATATGAAAATGTGATCGGACCCGCTCTTG
>JABSPC010000205.1 GCA_013215515.1 Crocinitomicaceae bacterium | reverse complement strand
ACTTACATTTTCTGCAACAAAATTTAATGTCGCATGTTCCATTACACTACCATGGCCACTCTCAATACAATTAATAAAATTTTTGGCAATGCTTCGAGTTTTGCTGATGTTATTATTATGACCAATTGTCAAACTTTTGTAACACAACTTTGCATAGAAACTACAAATGTCCATTTCATCCACACCAGACTCTTCTACATCTTTGATAAAATCTTGGTTGCCTGTTTCTTCTAGATACTGAATAAGTAGAGGTTTATCAAATTTGGTACTCCCAACCAAATATACCTTAGGTGACGCAATTATCATATTTTCTTCCATCCATTCAATTTAAATTTGGCTTGTAGTCCTGTGAATTTGTTCTTATTTATCATGCCTTCAATTTCTTCTGCCGACTGCCCTGCAATTACCATATCATTAATATCTTTTTCTGAAACTTTTTCTGGCCAAATACAAATCGTCCATCCCGCATTAATTATCTTGGCCATGCTAGATACAATTTCTTTATTCCTCGGCTCATTGTCAAATACAATTGTCGTATTTTCTTTCCCAACCAACCCAGAGAGACGACCAAAATCAGAGCCACCAACAGCGATACCATTGCGAAGGAAAAGTGAATCCAAGGGCCCCTCAACCACAATAGTAGGTTTTCTTCCATCCCAATTCTCCATACCAAAAATTAAAGGTTCGGTATCTGGATTAAACTTTAATGTGAGATACCTCAACCCTTTGTTGTCAAGTGCTCTACCAGTCAACCCAGTCATGTTTCCTTCTTTGTCGCAGAAAGGAAGTAATAACCTGGCTGTATGTCCAGCAATTCTGTCTTTATACTTATGCGATAATAATTCTAACTTTTCTTCATCGTCTATGTAGTATAACCCCCTCGTGCGATCATGAGGCAATTTTCGATTTTCGACAAACTGGTTGGCTATATGGCCATCTGGCAAATCCGATAAACGAACCGCACCAGCGCCCGATAACTTTGATAACTTTGATAACTTTGAGGTAAACTTAGGCTGCTCGAATTGAAATTCTGATTTTGGAGTAGATGTTTTAGAACTTACACCCGACTTATATTTTTCCATTACATATTGACTATGTAATGTAGAATCAACATACTTAATAAGATTGCCTAGACTACGACTGTCGCCGCAATTATGGCACTTAAAAATAAGGGATTGTTTACTACGAAAAACATACCCTCGCGCCTTGTATTGATTTTTTTGAGAGTCACCACAGATAGGGCAACGAAAATGATATAACTCGTCTGCTTTTTGTTTAAAGTGGCTAAGCTGTGAAGAAAGTAGACGAATATACTTATGGTCGATATAAATCATACTAAAATTATAGCACAGTTACAAGGGAATAGCAACTATTTTATACTTAAGGCTTCTCTTACTTGAGCCCGGAAAGCTGATTGCTCTACATCTAATTCATGAAGATAAGTTCGCAATTCTCTAATTTCCTGATTAAGTGCTGCATCAGCACTCCTAGACTCTATTTCAACTCTCTCTAGGTCATGAGATGATGCTCTGGTAGAAGCGAACGCCCATACACCAATAACAGCAGCCGTTACAATACCAACTGTTATCTGCCTCATTAGCCCATTAGAATTATCCCCGTACAAATCTTTTGCCATTTTTTAATCTCCGCAATCGTCCTTTAAAAATGCATCAAGAGCTTCGCAATGTCTTTGTTGTGAACCCAATTGATATTCTAAATCTATAATATCAATTTCACCAGCGTTTTGTAATACCAATAACAACTCTAAGTCAAGAATCGCATCTTCAGTCCATTTTGGACAGGCAGGGGGCATTAAAACTGGAGCCCCTGATGTAGTACAACCACTAAGTGGTATTATTACTACGGTCGCGAATACTATCTGTAAGAGCCTTACCTTTTTTAATAGGTTGTTCCATAATCTCATCAGACTTTGCTTTTCTCCTTGCATTCTCTTCATGTGCAACATTTTTTGCTTCAGCTTTTCCGCGCTTTCGTGATTCTCTCATTCGTATCCATAGCGTAACAAAACTATTAACAATATTAGCTAAAAAAGTAGCCGCAAATTTAACTGCGGCTCCTATAAAAACTGGCATCAGATTT
>JABSPC010000204.1 GCA_013215515.1 Crocinitomicaceae bacterium | reverse complement strand
TAATGGTAGGGAACAATGTTTCTCACTCACAACGTAAAACAAAAAGGAAGTTTTACCCGAATTTGATCACAAAAAAGTTTTTCATGCCTGAGGAAAACGAATACATCACATTGAAGATTTCAACTTCAGCGTTGAGAACAATCAATAAGAAAGGTATTTCGGTATGTGTTAAGGAGGCACGTGCTAAAGGGTATATTAAGTAAAACGTTTTCTACTGTAATTCGAGCAATCGGAAAGTAGTACATAACAACAAAGAAGATGGCTAAAAAAGGAAATAGAATTCAAGTGATTTTACAGTGCACGGAGCACAAGGAGTCGGGCATGCCTGGTATGTCTCGATACATCACAACTAAGAATAGAAAGAACACTCCAGATAGATTAGAGATTAAGAAGTTTAATCCAGTTTTGAAGAAGTATACATTGCACAAAGAAATTAAATAATCTAAGACATGGCAAAGAAAGTAGTAGCATCACTACAGAAAGGTGGTGGAAAGGAACATACGAAAGTTATTAAAATGAGTAAAAACTCTGAAACAGGGAATTACACATTTAAACAGGAGATTGTACACAACAATAAAGTTAAAGATTGGTTCGATAAGAACTAGTTCTGAATTATTGTTCCGATAGAATCGGGTATTAAAAATATAAGCTTCTGCCATTGGTAGGAGCTTTTGTTGTATATGATTTATGGCGCTATTTAATTTTTTCTCTAAGGATAAAAAGGAAAGTCTGGACAAAGGACTTGAGAAGACCAAACAAGGTTTCTTCAATAAATTGACGCGCGCAGTTGTCGGTAAGTCCAAAGTAGATGCTGAGGTATTGGATAATCTTGAAGAGATTCTGATTACTTCAGACGTTGGTGTTGAAACTACTCTCAAGATTATTGATAAGATTGAGGAGAGAGTTGCTAGAGATAAAGTCTTAGGAGTAGAAGAATTAAATTCTATTTTAAAAAAAGAGATTACAAATCTTCTAGAAGAGAATAACACATCACAAGAAGTTAAATTCGATGTCCCAAAACATTCTGATGGACCACATGTAATTATGGTTGTTGGAGTTAATGGAGTTGGGAAAACAACGACAATTGGGAAGTTAGCATATCAATTCAAGCAAGCCGGACATAATGTCGTTCTTGGAGCATCTGATACTTTTCGTGCCGCCGCTGTGGATCAATTAGTTATCTGGGCAGATAGGGTAGGAGTTCCTATTGTTCAACAAGGAATGGGTGCTGATCCAGATTCAGTTGCTTTCGATACACTACAATCCGCAAAAGCACAAAATGCAGATGTTGTTATTATCGATACCGCAGGAAGACTGCACAACAAGGTTAACTTGATGAACGAGTTGAGTAAGATTAAAAGGGTGATGGATAAAGTTATTCCAGAGGCTCCACATGAAGTTTTACTTGTTCTAGATGGTTCAACAGGTCAAAATGCATACGAGCAAGCGAAGCAATTTGCGGCAACAACAAGCATTACGAGTTTGGCTATAACAAAACTTGACGGTACTGCGAAGGGTGGTGTCGTTATTGGGATTTCAGATCAAATGAAAATTCCAGTTAAATATATAGGTGTTGGTGAATCGATGGAAGATCTTCAGCCATTCGATAGGACTCAGTTTGTAGATTCACTTTTTTCAGAGTAAATCGATTTAGTAGAGTTGTTCGAAACTCTTTGTGATTGTCAATAACTTGTTACTAAATGTTTACTTCTTGGCTGGGTAGTTTCTCTCAAATGATATATATTTGAGTACTATGTTAGTGTTGATTTACTGAAAACTGGGTTTTTACCCCGACTTTTGATTTTGATTTAAGCCCATTATCAATTGTTGTTTCAGGATTGAAGTACACTAAACTATTAACAACTCTCCAGATGAAACGTACCTTATTAGTATGCGTAATTGCTTGCGCATCCCTTATTTTTTCTCCTCTTAATCTTAATGCACAAGTAAATCAAGTTACCAAGAATTTGGTCCTTCCCGCCGAAAAATGTGGATTTGATAATATACATCAGGAAAGATTAGCAAACGATCCAGCTTATCTCCAAAGCACCATCGATCTTGAAACTTTTGTGTCTAATTATAATCCCGATGGAAAGGTTAGTTCAACTCAATATAGAGTTCCTGTAGTTGTCCATGTAATGGAAACAGGAAATTCTTTAACGGAAATTACAGATGCTCAAGTTCGTGAAGCGATCAAACAATTGAACGAGCGCTACAGAAAAGTTCCTGGGACTCCTGGTGATGGTGCTGGTGTCGATGTTGAATTGGAATTCGCTCTAGCGGTTAGAGATCCAGGTGGAAACTGTACCAATGGTATTGTTCGCTATGATATGACTGGAAATGCTACTTATATGGCTTCAGGTGTACATCGTGATTCAGCCGGTATAGCTGACGTTGCATTGAAAGCTTTGAGTTTTTGGAATTCATTCGATTATTATAATATTTGGTTGGTTTCAGAAATAGATAATAACAATGGTGGTTTTGGATTTCAAGGATACGCCTATTTCGCTTCTGCTCATGGACAAACGTACGATGGCGCGGTAATATTGAATAGTAATTTTAAGAATTCGTCTAGTACTACAGCGACACATGAGCTAGGACATGCTTTCAACTTGTATCATACCTTTCAAGATGATGGCGGCGGTGGGTCTTGCCCGCCAAATACAAATTGTAATACTCAAGGAGATTTAGTTTGCGATACACCTCCCCATATGAGAAGTAGCAGTGATTGTGTTACTGGAACTAATGGTTGTGACGGTGGATCTTCTACAACCTTGTTTATCCATAATTACATGGATTATTCCTCAGATGTCTGTCAAAGTGAATTTACGGCAGGACAAAAAGTTAGAGTCGCTGCGGCAATGACAGGGATTCGGACATCTTTTTTGGAAGTCAATGGAAATATGTCTTTGGTGCCACCAACAAGCGCAGTTGTTGCGTTTGAAGCAAGTGGAAGTTACTTGTGTTCAGGAAACTCAGTTCAATTTACCGACATTTCAGACTGTACACCAAATACTTTTTTAGACACAACATATTGGACAGGGCTGACATTTAACTGGACATTTACGAGTGGAGTCAATGTATATAATTCAACTCTTCAAAACCCATTAATGACTTTTCCTATTTCGGGAGTTTATGACGTATCACTTTCAATAACAAATGGTTTTGGAACAACATCACTCACTGAAATTGGTTTTATTGTTGTTGGGGCGGGACCCGTTGGAGCTTGTACACCAGGTTCTGCGAACGAAGGGAATTATACACAAACGGTAAATAATGTAAGTTTTAATACAATTAATAATGGAACTTCTTCCGTCACGAATGTTGCTTATACTGATTTTGCATGTGCCGCTAATACGGTTGTTACTGAAGGTACTACGCATCAAATGGATATTGACCTTCGTGCTGGTGGATCGGGTGCAGAGGTCGTAGAAGTCTATATAGATTTTGATAACAGTGGAACATTTGAAGCTGGAGAGATGGTATTGTCTGGTACTGTCGCATCAAGTTCGACTGGAACAATTTCAGGTTCGGTTGTAATTCCGACAAATGCAGTTGAAGGAACTTTACTTCGCATGCGTGTGTTTGGTGAGACTGGAAATATATCAAATAATGAACGGAATTGTATCTCTAATACTTTTATTGGAGATGTTGAAGATTACGGTGTTTATATCATGAGTGCATGTGTTACACCGACCATCACAATTTCTGGATCAACAAATCCAACTGCTTGTGGTGCTGCAAATGGAACTGTAACGATAAGTGGAACTGGAAGTGGTGACGTAATTTGGACGGGTACTGCAAGTGGATCTGCGACTGCAGTTTCGTTGCCATATACTATAACAGGTCTAGGTGCAGGTAGTTATCAGATTACATACGGAACAAGTGATTGCGTATCAACTCCTGTTAATGCTTCTTTGTCTGCCCCTGGTGCACCAACTATTCCAACGATTGCTACCAGCGGGGCAACAACATTTTGTGCTGGAGGAAGCGTTACATTAACTTCTTCAGAAGCAACAGGGAATTTATGGACTACCTTAGAAACAAGTCAATCCATCGTTGTGAATTCAACGGGAACTTATTCGGTTACTTATACTGACGGCGGAGGTTGTTCAGGAACATCATTGCCCG
>JABSPC010000203.1 GCA_013215515.1 Crocinitomicaceae bacterium | reverse complement strand
TTGAGTTCGTCCGCTGAATATCGATTTGCTGTCAACTCCTTTCTTAAAGGTGCTTTCTTTATCGATGCAGGAAATGTTTGGACTATGTTGCATGATGACAAACGTCCTGGGGGCCAATTAACGAAATCGTGGTGGAATGAATTGGCAATTGCTGCCGGAGCCGGTTTTAGAATGGATTTAGACTATTTTATTATTCGATTGGATGTAGGTTTTCCATTGAGAAATCCAGCTTTACCAGTAGGGGAGCGTTGGTTCTTTACTAAGAATAAACCTGAGTTTGAAGCGGAATCGCTTCAAGAGTTTGGAACCGGGTGGGAGAATTTTGTTCCCAAAATGTACTTTCCAAAATTACACTTCGGAATAGGATATCCGTTCTAAGATTTTCTAGATAAAGTTGTATTTCAGACAAGAACTTAGCTCAGTCCATTTAACTCTAACGGGCGATTTTTCGCAATCCGTACCTGAAGGTCTTATTTCTAAACCATCTTTGTATAGACGGATGTTCATTTTAGAAAAATCCAAATCCTCAGTAATATCACCGAAGTCAGCTACACAAGAGTTGGCGTCTTTAACTTTTCTGATCGCGTGAGATATTATTTTCAATGCAACTTCTTTCTTCTTAGTAGTGAAAATGTCTTGATGTGAAACCAATGTACCGTCAACTAAATTGAAGAAGTAATAGCGATGATCTGCTTTATCCATATCGATGCAATTACAAACCAAATGGAGTTCGATATGGTTTCCTTTTTGGACATACCCGTAATCACCAATACAAAAGTCACTTGTTTTTAAATCTGCAATTTTTCGTCCAATAATGGCATTGATTGAATCTTGAACCGGCTCGTTGTCAGCAAAGTGAATTACAGGATATCTAAACCCATTGTCAAAATTCTTTGCGGTAAATTTTATTTGATTCCAGCCAAAAAATGGAATTGTCAATAATGCGATTAAGGCGAGTGTTTTCATAGATCAATTGTTTCACTGTCTTAATTAGACGTAATTCCGTGCCAAAAGGTTCAGTTTTCAGGGGATTATTCCTCTACTTTAAGATTTGCGAATCGAAGTAAAACAGTTTTAGCCCCGTGCTTTGGAAAGAAGATAGATGCCTTTTTATCAGGTCCTTCACCTTCCAGTTTAATTACTTTTCCTTTACCAAATCGATCGTGCTCAACGTTATAACCAACTTTTAGGTCTAATGTTCCGCCCGTCTTAAGTTTTGGAGGGGTTGCCCTGTTTACAGGAGTTAATGATTTTGAGACTAAATTTTTATTCAATCCCGCAGAAGCTGTAGGGTTGGAGAATGCCCCTCCCAGTCTACCACTCAACGATCTTCCTTTTCCACGTTGAGGAGCTTCAAACTCTAAGAATTCCTTGCTTATTTCTTCAATAAAGCGACTTGGTTCGGACGAAATTAAATTCCCCCATAAAAATCTAGAAGTTGCGTAAGACAAAGTACACGTAGTTTTAGCTCTTGTCAAAGCAACGTAGAACAATCGACGTTCCTCTTCTAGTTCTGTTCTAGAATTCAAAGCCATTTGTGATGGAAATAGGTTTTCTTCCATTCCAACCAAATAAACGTGTGAAAATTCCAATCCTTTACTTGAGTGGATCGTCATCATCGTTACATGGTTCTTGTCCTCGTCTTTGTCTTGATCAGCATTAGTAAGTAACGCTACATCCATCATGAATTCAGATAGTGATTTGGAATCATTCTCTCCTTGACCGGCAACAAATGCTCGAATACCCGAAAGCAATTCTTCAATATTCTGATAGCGTTCCACTTCCTCAGGACCTTTGTCCTTGTCTGTATGTAGTTCTTTTAAAATTCCAGATGTTCGCGCTATCTCTTGAGCCAGCTTATATCCATCTATCGTTTCCAATTGAGCGGTAAAACTCTTGATCATCGTCACAAAGTCCGACAATTTATTCTTCGCACCTGAATTGATTTGCACTGGGTATTTCATGAAGTTAGACATGATTTCCCATGCACTAACGCCGTGTTTATTGGCCTCAATTAAAATGTTTTGCATTGAAGTTTTTCCAATTCCTCTTTTCGGATAATTTATAACCCGCTTTAAAGCTTCCTCATCGTTGTGGTTGGCTGTTAATCTGAAGTACGACAACAAATCCTTGATTTCCTTTCTTTGGTAAAAAGAGAGTCCACCGTATATTTTATAAGGAATATTAAGTTTTCTCAATGATTCCTCAAATGATCTAGATTGCTTATTTGTTCGATATAGAATTGCAAAATCAGAATAATACAAACCATCATTTCCAATGGCGTCGTAAATTTTATTCGTGATAAGTTTGCCTTCTTCATTGTCTGTCAAGGTGCGCACAACACGAATCTTTTCACCTTGAACATTGTCCGTCCAAACTGTTTTTTTTATTTGATCCTTATTCCTAGCGATAACACCGTTTGCCGCTTCAACAATGTTTTTGGTGCTTCTATAATTTTGCTCCAATTTGAACAAATGGAAATCAGGATAATCCTTTTTAAAGTTTAGAATGTTCTGAATATTGGCCCCACGGAAAGAATAAATACTTTGAGCATCGTCCCCAACTACACAGATGTTTTCATATACCGCAGCTAATTTCTTTACGATCAAATACTGAGCGTAATTCGTATCCTGGTACTCATCTACTAAGATGTACTTGAACTTCTGTTGATAATGATGAAGAACCTCGGGGAAGTCTCTCAAAAGAACATTTGTTTGATAAAGCAGATCATCAAAATCCATTGCTCCCGCATTAAAACAGCGACTTGCGTAGGTTTTGTATATCCGCGCCATTTCTGGTCGCTTCGACATTTTATCCTCATTTTGTATGTCACCATTCTGAGCATACGCATCAGGGGAAATCAAATTATTTTTGGCTGAAGAAATTCGACCTAGCACATTTCCAGCCTTGTAAGCCTTGTCGTCTAAATTGAATCCTTTGATAATATCTTTTAAAACACTTTTGGAATCTTGCGTATCGTAAATTGTAAAATTGCTTGGG
>JABSPC010000202.1 GCA_013215515.1 Crocinitomicaceae bacterium | reverse complement strand
GTTTCATCCATTTTTTCTGCTGAACATCCAACTAAGGCGATTAGTACTAGTAGTGTTGCAATGTATTTCATAGGTGTAATTTTTCTTTTAAAGATAAAAAAAAGCGTAAATCGACTGAGTAGAATTATCTCTGATTATTAGCGTTTGTCATCCACCTGACGGTCATTACCATCTCGTTTCTCTCCACTCTTTTCGTTCTTCTTTGGAAAGGAATGTCCAAGCTACAATTCTACTGGATTTATTACTTGTTCCCATCGGGATCATTTTTACCTGGTTCGCTTGCGTGTATTCTAAGAGCTTATAAATTCCTTTAAGGTTAGATTGCTTTGATACTAAAGTAGAAAACCAGTAACAGTTTTTAGAAAACCGCTCACTTTCCCTAATCATATTCTGAATAAATTTAGACTCTCCGCCTTCACATACAAGCTCATTGCTAATTCCTCCCAATTTGAGTTCAGATGGTTTTACATTTTTTACAGATAGGTTTTTCACTTTTCTTCGGGTTCCTTTTTGAGCCTCTTCAATGGAAGAATGAAAAGGAGGATTACAGATAATTGCGTCAATTTTTTCGTCTTTACCAATTATACCGTGAAAAACGTTTTTTGACACTTTTTGCAATCTACAATCAATATTACCTTTAATTGATGGGTTGGAATTGACAATATTCTGTGCTGAAGCTATTGATTTCGCGCTAATATCCGAGCCAATAAATTTCCACCCATATTCTGTAACACCAATAATTGGGTAAATACAACTCGCTCCTACACCAACATCAATACACGTAATTTTATTGCCAATTGGTGTCGTTCCATAGTTATTTTCGGCCAATAAATCTGCGATATGATGGATGTAATCTGCTCTTCCAGGTATTGGAGGACATAAATTTTCATCAGGAAATTCCCAGTTCTTTATTCCGTAATAATGATTAAGCAGTGCTTTATTCAAAAGTTTAACAGCAACTGGGTTTGAAAAATCGACTGATTCTACACCAAACTTATTAAGCGATATATGATCTTTCAATTCTGGATTGGACCTTGTTAATGCATCCAAATCATACCGGTCTCGGTTTTTATTTCGATGATGCAATTGCGTTTTCTCTTGTTGTTTTTTTTTTGAAGACATTGTTTACTGTAGTTTCGTATTTAGATTTTTTTCTTTGTATTCTTCAACTTTCAAATACAACTTGTACGGAATTTGAATTCTTTGATCCTTAACTGTTAATTGCAAAGCACTCATTCCAAAGCCTTTAACCTCATCTCCTACAACAATGTCTCCCCAAGGAATTAGTAGTAGTGAATGCATTAGCTTAAATAAAAAAGGCAATCGAATATAGAGCCCCTTATCAACAATCTTAACAGTGCATAATTTAAAATAATGGATCTTACCAATTTTACAGCTTGTGAAACGGTTCTCTATTCCTATTAATCGTAAAAAGTACTTGTAATTCCAAGCCAATTGTCCCCATCCCATTCGAGAAGTCACGAATAAGGCTAATATCCATACAGCGAAAAAAATGATGACCAGGTTGACGGCGATTGCTGGGAATCTAGAAAACGTACTATAATTATACATTACTATTTGTATTCATCCGAATGAGAAACAAAAAACGCTTTCTTCAGATAACCTGAAGAAAGCGTTTAAATATATTATTAGGATTTAAATTCCTATCCTCTTCTTCTTTCTAATAAAGACATCATCATTAATGAAAGAATTACTCTTTCACTGTCTTCAGCTGAAATATCTTCAAGCTTCGTAACACTAAATTTTCTTCCAAAGAAAGACGGTTCCTTTTTCAAACGAATGATTGGAGTACCTTCTGTATTCTTTACTAAATACTTTGGGTTGAATATATACCCAGTAAACATTCCTAAAATTGGAATTTCACTAAAAAGAACATCACCTACTTTCGCCCAAGGGTTCTCTTCTTGGATAAGGTATTGCTGGTCATTATCAGTATCAAAAACTTCGTAGTGCGCTTTAAGAATAGATTTTCTACCCTTACGACCAACTCTTCCTAATGATTCTTCACCTTCTCCACGTGTAAATGCATAACTCGCATTGTAATCAATCCATTTGTTCGCTTTGATCTTGTACAACACTTCACTTTTACTTCTGTCTGTATAAACAGAAACAGCTTCTTTCAATTTGAACATTTTTTGACGAACGTAAGCCAAAGTCTTTCCATTAGCATCTTTCGCTATGAAATCATTTGCCAACGTTCCAATCTTAAATTCAAATCTAAGTGGATAGTTAAAATCTGTAATTGTCGGTGCTTGAACCGTTTGTTGATCCAATAATTCATCTTCCGCCATAGGTAGTAATTTTATTAAGTTTAAGTTAAGCTCAGTTTAAAGCTGCAATTTTCTCTTCCAAAATACTAATTTTACCTAACGCATCCTCTTCTTTTTTGCGTTCAATATCAACAAC
>JABSPC010000201.1 GCA_013215515.1 Crocinitomicaceae bacterium | reverse complement strand
GAAATCATGATTTACCCACAACTTTTTGCATTGACCCGTAATGGTTTTGATCAATGGGTAAGTCCAATGGTTACTACTACTTATATTGTGACATTCTCAGATAGCCTAATTTCATGTGCTGATACAATTACTGTAATTGTCCCTCCAACAACGGCAGCAGCAACAGCTTTATCTAATAATGTAATTTGTCCAAACTGTACGGACTTGGATGTTCAATTCACGAACTATAACGCGGGATCTATAATCGATGATTTCGATCCAGGTGTTGATGGAACAATGTGGGATGATCTTCAAAACGGAACAGCCGGAGCTGGATGTGGATCAATGTCGGGTAATGCACTATATTTTAATGGTGTAGGAATGCGTCATACTGAAACTGTCCCTGTCGATGATACAGCAGGTTGTGGGTTTCTATACTTTCAGTATGTTCATGGGGAATACTGGATCAATAGGAGGATGTAATGATGTGAATCCAGGAGAAGATGTTGTTGTCGAATACTCGATCAGTGGTGGAGCATCTTGGACATTAATAAATACCTATTATCACAGTCAATGGGACCTTAATAATTCATGGCAGAATTTTGTGATTACTGTTTCACCTGCTGCGCAGACTGTAGCTACTAAGTTTAGATGGAGACAAATCGCATTTTCAGGTAACAACAACGATAATTGGGCATTGGACAATATTTCATTCGTTTGTAACCCACCAGCATTTGACATTGTTTGGACGCCAACGGTAACATTAGATGACAATACGATTCAATCGCCAAATGCTTGTCCATTAGATACGACAACTTATAATGTAACGATTACAGATCCAGCAACAGGTTGTTCAGTTACGGCTAGTACCACTATTAATGTTTCTTGTTCATGTATGTTCTCTGCATTGAATACGAACATTAGTTCTTGTGAAAATGGAAATGAATTTACTGTATCAGGAGATTTCATCTACATTGAAAACCCAATTACGGGAAGTATTATTGTAGATATTACAAATGCATCTGGAACTTATTCTCAAGTAATCCCAGGACCATTCACTGATTTAACACTGACGAATTTTAATATCTCAGGAATTATAGCCGATGGCTCACCTTTAACGATAGATGTTTATTTCTCCGATGATCTAACGTGTATTTTATCCGTGATCGATGTATCACCTGTTCTTCCTGAAGTAACTCTTACAAGTGGAGGCGGAGTGTATTGCCTAGGTCAAGCAGTTGCAGACATATTTGTTAATGTTAGCGTAAATGGTCCATTTACTTTGGACTATACTTTAGACGGTGTTCACTCAAATAGTGAATACAATTGATACAATCTTCAACCTTGGAGCTATTCCTGGTGATTATATCATTACAAATATCGCTGACAATGGATGCACAAACTTGGCTGTTGGAAATGAAACGATCATCGTTCAAAATGTTCCTACGGTTACCTCTGTTGAAGATGGTGGAACGTATTGTGCAAATGATGCGATCAATGATGTCTTTGCCGTAATGACTGGAACTGCACCTTGGGATATCGATTATACATTAGACGGTGTTGCAAATACAATTAACAGTTTAACGGATACGGTTATACTGGGCAGTGCAGCTGGAGTATATATTGTTACTGGAATTACAGATGCTGGGTGTTCTAATGCCGCGGCTTGAACTCAAACGATTATTATTAATCCAATGCCAGTAGTATTTGCTTGAAATGACTTCATCAACTGTGAGTACGATCCAATTACTCTTTCAGCAACGGGAGCGACAAACTATCTTTGGGACAACAATGTAATTCAAGATGTTACATTTACACCGACAGTCACACTTACATACAATGTGATAGGAACTGATGCAAATGGATGTATTGGAACCGATGATATCACTGTGACTTTTGAACCTACACCCGATCCTTCATTTATTGCAGATTTGACTTCAGGATGCGAGCCGATGCCAGTACTTTTCACAAATACAACTTT
>JABSPC010000200.1 GCA_013215515.1 Crocinitomicaceae bacterium | reverse complement strand
CTTGCTCTTCTTTTAGTTCTTGTGAAACAGTTCTTGTAATTAATTCAGAATAGAGTCCCCAATCATAGAATTTTATAAGCAGAAGCCTTAAATTGTGATAGAAGAAGCACCGTTTAAAACCCCATCGAACAGGTGAGCACCTTACGAGCCTAGTCTCAACTCTTTCTAAAACTCTTCTTTTCGACCAATACAGTACAACCTATATTCCATCACCTTTTTAACAAAAATTCCCCACCCATATCCCTGATGAATTTCAAAATCAATGATCTGACTAATACCCATGCCTTCTTTTTGTTAGATTTTCAAGTGGATTTAAGAAGGAAGGTTTATATTACATCACTAACGACCAAATAATCAAAATGAAAAACCGAATAACACCTATCCTGATCATAGTTCTATTTATTGTCTCTTGTGGTGAATCAACAGAACCAACAAATACAGCAGAAGAAAACACAGAACAAACAGATAATACGGATACAGGAGTAGAATTTGACGATTCAACCAACATCGAAGGACCCAACATGGAAGGAACTCCAGTGGAAGGTGATGAACGATATGACAACATGAGCTTAGAATCAACTAGTTCCGACTGCTTTATTGTGAGTCATTTCATTGATATGGACATCAGCTACATTACCGTAGATTTTACAAACTATAAGGTGATAGAGACAAACTCTGAGCCAGAATATGAATTAGTCAATGAAATTAAAACATTGAGAACATTTGTAGTGAAAACAGAATACTTCGATTGTGGGAGAGGCGATATGGTGCCCATTGATATACTTATTGATGAGTCTGAGCAAGACAAGGAGACACTCTTTTATATTGAAACAGAAGGGGGGCTTGTTGTTGAATTGTTTGTGAGAAACTGCGCTGGATAAATTCGCGGAAAACGGTATTAGTTATTGTTTCAAGTTCAACTCTTTCGAGGAGCTGAGCTCTTCTAGTTACCGCTACGCCATAATGAATTTATGATGACTGCTTCCTGTGCTCTGAAGAACATCTAGCTATATACAAACAACGAGCGTTGTTCATTATCGTTCAAATACACCACTTGACTGTGGAGCCAAATTAATGTATTACAGGTGGCATACGAAAATTGTAGATATCGTCAACTCCTTTACCACCTGCTCGATTTGAAATGAACAGGCCGTTTTCGGAATTGCCTTCAAATATGATTTGAGAATCGTCGTAAGAAGAATTTATTGAGAATTTCAAGTTTTCCACTTTTGACCATTTTCCATCGCCGCTAGTTGCCGCTTTGAAGATGTCCAGCCCTCCCATTCCAGTATGTCCATCAGAAGAAAAGTACAAATCACCATTTTCACGAATCACTGGATAAACATCATTACCTGCCGTGTTAACATCAGGCCCTACATTTGAAGGAGCGCCCCATGATTTCGTTTTTTTGTCGTATCGCACGATCCAAAGATCCTTACCTCCTGGTCCACCTAGCATATTTGAAGAAAAAACCATATACGAATCGTTCTTTCCAAGGGCTGTATTTTCAATATTAACAAGCGTCTCCGGATCTTTCACGCATACGAAATCAACCCGTGCAGGCGCCGTTAAGGTATTCTCTTTTTTCGCAGCGCACCAAATGTCGCAACCGAGATTTTGATTTTTCACATTTGGACAACGCGTGAAGTACAATCGTGAAGCCCTAGTATTAAATACAATACTTTTTGATTCATGCTCAGTGTTAACGTACTCACCTTGGACAAGTACTGGTTCGCTCCATTTACCCTTCTTGTCTTTAAAAGAAGAATAAACAACCGGCTTGTTTTCCACTGAACCAGAGGAGAGGGTAGGCTCTTCTGATCGATCAGAAATAAAGTGCAATTCATTGTAGGACGAATTAGTGTACGTCGGCGAGAAATCATATTGTTTTGAGTTGATTAATATTTCAGGATTAACCTCATAACGTGTAGGATTATCTTTCCAATTATTTACCAAGATACACCCATCAACTCTTCGGTGCTATTGTTTGATATGCTTTGTACGACTCAATAGCCGTGTTCGGATTATTCGTAAATCGAGAGCACTCGCCAATTTGGAATATTATTCGGGCCTTTTCAGCGACTTTAATAACTTTCGGATACGCTTTCTTGTAAAGATCGGTTGCATCATAATACGCTTCGTTTGCAAAAGCTACATCGGCTTCTTTAGCGAAGTTTTTCTGAGCCAGAACATTCGTTGATAGGCAGAATTGTATTAGTATTAATGGTAGAATCGTCTTTAGCATGCCGTGTACGGTTTGAGTGAATAATATGGATAAAAACTCGTGTTAATCATTCAGAATTCAAAATGAATCAATCGAATTTTAAAATCTAATTTCCTTAGGTTAAGAGCTTTACTTTCTTAAACAAGATGTTTACTTCTGCTAACGCCATGTTGATCTCTCGAAGGAATGACCCGAATTGGGTGTAGGAAGGTGAGTTTTCTTATTTATGGGTGGATGGAGATTTTAATTGGGAACAGAGCTTATCGCAGGAAATATTAGCTCGGGAGTCCTGGTGGCTGGATTATCATCGGTCAAATACCTGTGAAACTTATTTGTTCATCCCCTGTTCTCTGAATATTTCGCGATCATACGATCGGTCCATGTGATAAAATCAAAAAATTCAAAAGTGATGCTCTCGTATTTCATCGATTTTACTTTGGTAAGTTGTTTTTTGTAGTCTAATAAATATTTCAGAAGGTCTGATTTTGAAGGGCTTTGAATTGAGTCTCCGATGAACGTTAAGGACTCTTGCTCAGCAAGTCCGAGTTCACTTTTTGTAGTTAAGTAGTTTTTAGTGCTCGCTAACTCATACTCCAGCAAGTCAAAATTTTCAAGCTCAAAATGTACGAGAAGATTGACTGTTCTTGCTAAGCAATAACTATCATGTTTCAGCTCCTTTTGAGCGTTATTTAAATAATTATTGATTGCTTTAAGTGCCAATTTCGGTGAATTGTTTCCAAGATGTGTTTTTACCTTGAAGAACGTCAACAAGGTAAATTCACTGTACATAACATGTTTGTTTATTACCGTTTTTTCAAATGAATTAATTTGAATTTCATTTTTATCAATCCATTTACCCGCTTGTGCATAATCCTCTATCTTACACAGATACATGAGGTACAACAGAATACTTAAATCATTTTGGTATTGAATTGCGATTCTTTGACTTAGTTTCGAATCAATTAGCCGGGTATAGTTCTTAATGAAAAATCCATTATCGGTGTAAACAGAAAGTAAAGTATTGTTCGCTAAGCAGCGAATGAAATTGAATTGGTCATTTTGTAGAAATGAATATGTCTCATACAGGCTGAATTGTTTCTTAAAAGCCTCTGCGCTAAGTTCGAATTCGCACAAAAAATAATGGTAGACACCTATTATGTATTGACGCTGGGCTTCAGATTCTGGGTTTTTTAATGCCTCAGTAGGGATTTCGAAAGAGTTAATAATAGCTTTCAACTCAGTGCTCTCCTTATCAGAACGAATCCATTCAATTTTTTTATTCCAGATCACAATGGACACGTGAAGTTTCTCGAGTTCAATTTGAAGTTGTATATCCTCGTTAACAGCCTTGGAAGTACTTTGATAGCGACTTAGGTAGTTGTTCAATTGGTCAATATTATCTTCTTCTTTGAGGAGCACGCTTTCGTACTTTCCTATTTTCACTATATCAGATAAGTAACCATTTTCTTTGGCTATTCTTTTGGCTTTTTCAAGTATTTTTCTCGCATCGATATACATTCCTTTTGCTCTGAGAATGTTGAAGTTTTCAATGCAGGCGTTTATTCTTGATTCAATGGAGTAGGAGCCATGATACGAACGAAGTGCCTCCATTAACTTTTCGTGCAAGTGTTTCTTGCGTTGTGCAAAATGAAGCGGTCCCAATTCACGTTTAAGTGCTGCTTCATCATAGATTTTTTGCTTGTCAATTGCTGTGAAAAGTTGAAAAAAGCCCGTGTTTGTTTTTACAAATTGGCCCGATAGCTTTTTAAAGTAGGATTTTTCGGCTTGTCCAAGTTTTTTTATAAGTTCAAATAGGGAGTTTGTTTTCATTTGAAATGATATGATTGTGACGCTAAAAGTGTATTGAAACGGTAAAATAGTGAAACATATTTAGTTTATGAAATGTTACAATAGTATTTATTGATCTTGTGGCAAAGGATTGAACCAATGATCTTTGCCTCTATTAACTAACGAAACAATCATATTATGAATTTTTCCTATTTCTTTTTTGCGCTTTTTACATGTACAGTAAGTTTTAGCCAAGCTCAAGACACACTTTTTTTCGAAGATTTTAATTATTGGCCTCCGCAGGAGATTGACAGTATTTTTTATAATTATGATGAAGATGGTATTGGCGACTTCAATGGCTTGTCACAAAAGTGGTTCGTAAATAATTTTAACAATGGAGGTTCTGATTCAACCGAGATGGTTGCTCTTAGCTCGTCTTGGTTAACTGGATATCAGCCTGGAAATAGAAACCATCTGCGTTTGCCGGGTGTTTATTTAGCAGCAACAGATGGCGTGCTGACTTGGGAATCGGCTCCTGCTCTTGGTAATTTATATTTGGATGGTTACACTGTCTTGATTTCAAACAATCCAAATATGATGGATGATATTGTTTTCTACAACTGTGATACGCTAATGCATTTTGCTCAAAATACGGATGATGATGAGACGCAATTCTCACTAGGAGTAATTCACGATTCATTTGATTCTTTAGCACCAGTGAATATTGCAAGTGTTACTCAGTACCCAGGAAAACTGAAGCAATGGTCAGTATCATTAGCTGCTTATGCTGGGCAAATGATATATATCGATTTTTTACACAATTCTGACGATGACAATCTAATTGCGCTTGATGATATTCTGATAACAGGAACAACTTCAGGGGTTGGGATTCAGGAACATGAAAATGTAGAGGCTGTAATTTACCCAAACCCGGTGAATAGTCAACTTACAATTAGCCTTAATGGAGAAATAATTCAGTCCGTATCAATATTCGATGTGACAGGGAAGCGTCTTCTTCATTTTTCAGAGGTATCCTCGGGTACAATGAAGTTGAATACAGACAGTTTGTTGAAAGGAACATATTTAGTGACAGGAACAACAAAGCAGGGGGTATTTACCAATCGATTTGTAAAACAATAAACATGAACGAAACTCTTGAAATGACAAGCACGCTGATTGTTGAAAGTCCTTTAGATGGTGAAATGATTGCGAGCCTTACGGTAACGACAGATACTGAATTCGACAGCATCCTAAATAATGCGATCGAGGCACAGAAGAAGTGGGCCATCTTAACTCTTAAAGAACGTGTACAAGTATTTTACAATTACCTTGAATTGCTGAAAGAAACAAAGCAAGAATTAGCAGAGATTGTACACGTAGAAAATGGTAAAACTATGCCAGAGGCAGTAGCCGAAATTGAGAAGAGCATTGAATTAACCGAGTACACATGTTCCTTACCACAAGTCGTGCGAGGAGATATGCAGGAAGTGAGTAATGGGGTTTGGTGTACGACAAGTTACGAGCCGATAGGTGTGGTGGCGAATATTGCTCCATTCAACTTCCCTCACATGGTTCCGCATTGGACGGCTCCGAATGCAATGCTTCTAGGGAATGCTGTCATTATGAAGCCAAGCGAGCATGTACCTCTAAGCGCCATAAAAATGAAAGAAATGCTTGAAGAGTCAGGTCTTCCTGCAGGTTTGTTTGGTTTAGTACATGGGGATAAAAAACTTGTGGAAAAGCTGTGCGACTCTCCAATTGTAAAGGCCGTTTCATTCGTGGGTTCAACGCCCGTAGCTAAAATAGTTTACGCACGAGCGACTTCTAATTTCAAGCGTTGTGTAGCACTAGGTGGTGCGAAAAATCACTTGCTCGTTTTGCCAGACTGCCATCCTGAAATGACGGCGAACAATGTTATTGCTTCCATGTCTGGCTGTGCTGGACAGAGATGCATGGCGGCAAGTGTTATGATTGCAGTGGGCGATGTTGATCCTATTATTAACTTAATGAAAAAGGAAGCAGGTCGTATTAAAGCTGGTGAGAATTTGGGTGCTGTTATAAATAAAGACGCTAAGGAACGCATTGAAAAATATATCGATTTGGCTGAAAAAGAAGGCGCCAAAATTTTAGTAGACGGTAGAAACACAACAGTTGCGAACAAGAAAAACGGACATTATGTTGGTGTAACAATTATTGATCATGTTACGAAGGGTATGGCAGTTGCCACAGAAGAAATATTTGGCCCTGTAATCTCTATTATTCGAGTAAAAACAATAGAAGAGGCAATTGAACTTGAAAACAATAGTCCTTTCGGAAATGCTGCAGCAGTATTCACTCAAAGTGGAAAACTCGCATCGAAGATTATTGGTGAATTTGATGCCGGTATGGTAGGTGTCAATGTTGGAGTTCCCGTGCCTCGTGAACCCTTTTCGTTTGCAGGTTGGAACGACAGTAAATTCGGTCATGGTGATCTAACAGGCGATGCTTCAATTTTGTTCTGGTCGAATTTAAAAAAGATCACAACCAAATGGGCTGCTGAGAGTAAATCAAACTGGATGTCATAACGTATAGATAATGATTGTAGAAGAATTAAAAACCTTATCAATGACCCATCAAGGTTGCTTAGATCATACTTTGTTTCCATGGTCTAAGCAGTCTGGGTTATCGTTGACAGAAGTGGTTTCAGCACATGGAAACCACTTCGTTGATGTATCTGGAAAAAGATATCTCGACTTTTCATCTCAATTGGTTAATGTCAACTTTGGACATAATCACCCGAAAATGAAACAGGCCATCATCAATCAGATGGATAAATTCGCATTTATTTTTCCTGGTGCTGCCACCGAAGTGAAGGCAGAATTGGGCAGGCATTTAGCCAGAATCGCACCAGCGAGAATAAACAAGGTGTTTTATACCGTAAGTGGAGCAGAAGCGAATGAAAATGCGATGAAAATTGCAAGGTTATATACCGGAAAGGAAAAGATAATCACATTGTATCAATCCTATCATGGTGCGAGCTATGGAGCCGTTTCTGCAAGTGGAGACCCACGAAGGTTCCCAATATCGGGAAGCATGATGTCGAATATTGTTCGTGTTGAAAACCCTTACAGTTACCGCTGCCCATGGGGGACAAAGACGCCTCAGGAATGTAAAAATAGGGCATTAGAGCAGCTGGAGCGAATTATCAATTTCGAAGGTGCACATACTATTGCAGCAATTTTTATTGAAGGCGAATCTGGCACCTCTGGATGTTTGAAGTACCCAGAAGGGTATTGGAAGGGTGTGTCGAATTTAGCGCGTAAATATAATTTGTTAACGATATCTGATGAGGTAATGTCAGGTGTTGGTAGAACGGGTGAGTGGTTCGCTGTTCAGTACCATGGTGTTGAACCCGATATGATTACAATGGCTAAAGGATTAACAGGGGGCTATTTGCCACTTGGGGGAGTGATGGTTTCAGATTCAATTGCAGAATATTTTGAGGGCCATGTATTGCCCCTTGGCTTGACTAACGCAGCGCACCCCACGTGTCTTGCAGCTGCGAAACAAGCACTGGAAATATACGAGGAAGAGAACTTACTAGAAAAGGTGAAATTAAGGAGTGGTTATTTATCTCAAAAACTAGAAAAGCTTAAGGAGAAACATGATTGTCTAGGAGATGTTCGATTAACGGGATTATTAGGCTGTTTGGAAATCGTGAAGAACAAAACAACCAAGGAGCGGATGGCGCCTTTTAATGCCTCTTCAGAAGAAATGGAGGTGATGAACAAAGTGCGTAAGAGTTTAAGCGATAGTGGTGTTTTT
>JABSPC010000020.1 GCA_013215515.1 Crocinitomicaceae bacterium | reverse complement strand
ATTAAAACATTTTTAAATACCAACTTAAAACTAACTTTTTTATTGCGGAGAGACAGGGATTCGAACCCTGGGTACCCTTTTGAGGTACGCTTATTTAGCAAACAAGTCCTTTCGGCCACTCAGGCATCTCTCCGGACATTCCAATATATCTTAGAACGGATGCCAAAATTAGCAAAAGTTATTTACCTAAAATCATTTTTCCGCAAAAAAATAGAGTCTTTTTTTCTTAGACCAAGGCCCAGCTCACCCATTCCGAAAATTCAAGAATGAAAAGTAGAATCCAAAGCAAATGAATCGGTTGGTAAGTGGGTCGTATTAAGACAGATAGCGCTATCAATCCGAAGCCAACTAATTCGTAGGTGACATTAATAACGCTGGACAGAGTATAGTTGTAAATAAATCCGAAAGCGAATAAAAGTATTCCGACGGTTGTCAACAATGCCGTAAAATGATTTTTTTGGCGGTTCAGAAGGTAAATTGCACTTGCAACGATGCCAGCCGCGCTGAAGAATTGGAACCAAATCATCACCGGTGTTTTTATAAATTCTCGAAGTGAATCCAGAGATAAAAGAACTTCCCATAATAAAGGTTGAGCAAGCGCTCCCATTATTGCTGCGAATAAAAAGAGAAAGATAGGAAGGCCTCTTTTATAATGCCACCCAGCGAATTGTAAAACAACAATTAAAAATATAAATGGGTTGAGAGGAAATGGAAAGATTATCGATCCATAATACAAATATCCTATTACAGCGAATAGAAATAGGGTGAGCCCCGTTAAATAGAGTAAGCGGCTTTCTCGAGTCATTGTTTTTTGCTCAATGCTTCCTCTACGTATTTAAACGTTGACAAAACTTCTGGTTTACCGTTTACCACGGCCACGTCATGCTCGTAATGAGCGCTAACCAATCCATCTGCAGTTACAATTGTCCAGTGATCTTCCAATTGAATTATTTTTTCGGTACCGAGATTAATCATTGGCTCAATAGCGATTGTTAATCCATCTTTTATTTTCTTTCCGCGTCCACGACGGCCGTAATTTGGAACTTGAGGTTCTTCATGCATTGTTGTTCCCAGTCCATGTCCGACTAAATCTCTAACAACACCATAACCATGCTTTTCAGCATGTTCTTGAATCACAAATCCAATATCACCGATTCTGTTACCCACTTTCGTTTCTGCTATTCCAAGATCCAGACATTCACGTGTAACTCGAAGCAAGTCTTTGATTTCAGGAGCAACCTCACCAACTTCAAAAGTATAGGCATGGTCTCCGTAATATCCTTTATAAATAGAACCACAGTCAATAGAAATGATATCTCCATTTTCCAGTGGACGATCATCAGGAATTCCATGAACAACTGCCGCATTAACTGAAATACAAAGTGTATTTGGGAAATCATATAAACCTAAGAACCCTGGGATAGCATCTTGGGAGCGAATGTACTCTTCCGCAATTTTATCCAGTTCCAATGGAGTAACACCAACTCCAACGTGCTCAGCAATAAGTCCTAATGTTCGACTTACAATCTGTGCAGCTTCGCGCATTAGCTCAATTTCTTCAGATGTTTTGTATACAATCATTTTCTGCTTTAAAAAATCCATGGGAGACAAAGATAATAGTTTCTATTGTTTTTAATTCGATCGCTGCGCTTTTAGATCGCTATCGCTTTTGGATTATTAGATCGTTTCACTTTTGGATAGTGAGATCGGTACACTTTTAGACATCTTAGTTAAGTAAAGAATTCAACATTAGCCGTTTTATATACCAAACTAACAATGTCCTTGGCAGATCGAAGATCAACTAGTGTCAGACAATAATCATTCCTAGTGCCTTGGTGGTTAAATAAACCCAACTCAGAATACGTGAAAAAACGCCCTCAGAATAATCCAAGAGCGTTTCAATTTTATCTACTAAAAGTCTTTTTATTTCGTCAGATCCAATAAAAACTCAATTGCAGTCTCAAGTTGTTGATCTTTACCCAGCGTAATCTTATTTGGATCATTTTTAACTTTAATGTCTGGTTCATCTTGATTGTTCTCCATCCATTCGCCATTGATGTTTTTAGCACTTATTGCTACAGCTCCCCAATAGATAGTTCCATTTTGAAGTCCTTCCCAACTGGCGAAACTACATGTTCCTGGAACAGGCATACCGATCAATTTTCCAATACCTTGCTGCTGATATCCACAGGCAAAACACGAACCGTCAGAATAATTGGCCTCATTGGCGAGAACTACATTTTCCTTTGTCCATCTAAATGTAGGTTCGTAACCCACTTGGCGTTCTTCAGTTTCATACGTAATAAATTGTTCTCCCGATAAGAACATGTTTAAATCGGCCACCAAATCTCCACCTCTGTTAAAGCGCGTGTCAACAACGATCCCATCACATTCATGGAATTTACCCATGATCTTCCCGTAAAGATTTCTGTAAGGTCCATCTCCCATTCCAGGTACGTGCACATATCCAAGTTTTCCGTTAGATGCTTTCGCGACTTCAGCTGCGTTTTGTTTTACCCAGCGCTCATATATTAGGCTAGACTCTTGCCTCTGACTTATCGGTTTAACACTAATTGTTTTGGTTTCTTTCGTTGTTGGATTGTAGATTTCAAGAGCAGTATAATTGCCCATTTTTTTATTTAAAAGTTGAGCGTCATCGATATCAGTTCCTACAGTTATTCCATCAATCTTCTTAATGATTGTTCCCGGCTCTATTCCAAATGAAACTTTATCTAAAGGATCATTTTCAAGCACTTCTGTGATTTTAATACCATCTTTTGAATACGAATAGTCTCTATAAATTCCCAATGATGCTGTTTCGTCTACAGCTTTAGTTCCTCTATAAGCAGCGCCAGCGTGTGAAACATTGAGCTCACCTAACATTTCAGAAAGTAATTCCGAGAATTCCGCATCGTTACCAATTGACTCCACTTTTGTTCGATAAGCATCTCCGTAATATTCCCAATCGACTCCATGGAAGTCAGGAGTATAGAACATCAGTTTTGTCCGTTTCCAAACATGTTCGAACATTTGTTTGCGTTCTGCAATAGCATTTAATTTCATTGTTCCGCTGATCGAAATAGCTTTTGTTTTTCCTGTTTTTAAATCAATTGACATTGGTTTGCCATTTGAAAGGATGAACAAGTTCTCCATTTTTTTATCCCATTGAAATCCAGCGTAATTGGCTCCTATCGGTGCTAATATTTTCGTTTCTTTCGTACGAAGATCAGTTACCCAAACATTGTATTTACTCTCAAACTTTGAAATATAATATAATTTTTCGCCGTCCTTCGAGAGTGTCATATCGCTCATGTCAGACGAGTGAATTGTCAAACGGCCAATGCGATCTGTCAATCCATCAAAGTCGATTTTTACATCTTTAACTTCTTCATCTTTTTTCTTCTCATCGTCTTTTTTGTCCTTGTCTTTATCGCCTTCCTTCTCTTTGTCCTTTTCCTTTTTTGAGGCTTCCTCAATTTCCTTAATCAAGGCCAATTCATCTTTCGATAATTTTGATTTTTCCCAGGCTTCTTTGTTCATGTACATACAATAAACATCCGTAAACTTACTGCTGCTATTCGCATATCCTCGTTTTCCATCTCTTGTTGTCGCCCAAATTAATCGATTTCCTTTATCAACCCATTGTGCACTGTAATCACCATGACCGCTCTCTGTTAGGTTGATTCGCTTTCCTTCGCCTGATGCGTCAATTAGCATGATTTCATTGTTCGCAAGAGTTGGTGAATATCCCACAGCAAGCCATTTACTATCAGGACTCCATCTAAATTCTTGGCCGCCATCTCCGAAGTAAACAAGATCTTTGGATGTTAAAAGCGTTCTGTGTTTACCTGACTTTAAATTGTGAATTCTTAAAGTTGTTTTGTCTTCAATGTATGCAATTTCTTTACCGTCTGGCGAGTATTCAGGATGGTAAATCTCTTTCTTGCTAGAAAAGATTTTCTCTTCTTTCAAAAGTGTTGATGCAAAAAAGAAGGTTTCGTCATTACGTGTAATTGTTGTGTGGTAGATATCCCATTTTCCATCGCGTTCACTGGCATAAATTATTTTTTTTCCGTCAGGGGAGAAGCTAACAAAGGCCTCTTGTTCAACTGTTGAGGTTATTTGCTTCGTCATTCCACCTTTTACCGATGAGACGAATATTTCACCGTGAAACACGTATACTATTTCTTTACCATTTGGGGCAACCGCCATTTCAGACGCGCCTCCTTTTAAGGAGAGAAACTCATACTCATTTGAACCACTTTCCGCATTGATTGAAATGTCAATTTTCTTTAAAGTACTTTCTCCAGTCAAGGTGTAGATAGCCCCGTGATGCGTGAAACACAAAATACCTTCCGTTGAGCTACTCAAGAAACGAATAGGATGGTTTTTAAATGCTGTGATTTGAGTGCTTTTCGCTGTAGGATCAATTCCTCTCTTATGAATATTGAATGTGCCACTTGCTTCTGATAAATAATAGAACTCAGTCTCGGATTTAGTGAAAATGGGGTTACGGTCCTCTCCTTCGTAACTGGTAATTTTTTTGTGTGAATCTGATTTAGAATCGTACATCCAAATATCCCGAGTTACTGATGAAGTATGGTGTTTTCTCCATGGGTTTTCTCCACCTGTTCGGTCATGGTACAAATACTTGGTTCCGTCTGCGTTAAGATTAATGTCCTGTGCAGTAATTGTCCATAGTTGAGAAACGCGACCTCCAATAATAGGAACGGTGTAAACTTCTGTAATCCAAGTATAATCCATTTGTCGGTGGTTGATGTCGTCCATTCTAAGTCCTTCAAAAATGATCGATTTATCATCGCTTGAAAATGCATACGGTACTTCTGCGCCCGAGTGGAAGGTTAGTCGAGTAGCTTCACCGCCATTGGGGTTGATTAAAAAGATATCATCATTTCCATATCGATTTGAAGCAAATGCCAATTGGCTTCCATCCGAATTCCAAACGGGATGGTAATCATTAGCCGTGTGGGTAGTGATTCTTTTCGGTTCCCCACCAGCGTTACTAACTATATAAATGTCTCCCTTGTGAACGAAGGCAATAGATTTACCATCTGGGGAAATGGCTGAATAACGATGCCATTCTGATGTTGTATTTGATTCTGTTGTTACTTGTCCAAAAGAGGTGAAGGACATTAGTAGAAGTGCTAGACTAGTGATTTTCATGCAATATTCGTTCTAAATTATAATTGGGATTAAATGTAAGGATTAATACTTGAAAAGAAATAGAATTTTGATCAGCGGTAAGGATAAGAATTTAATACGTTTTCTATTAACTTGATTTTAAGATTACCTTTATCATGTGTTAATTAAAACCCTCTTAATAACTCCGCCATTTACCCAGTTAAATACGCCTTATCCTGCGACTTCATATCTCTCAGGATTTTTGAAAGCGAATGATGCTCCAACGGTACAATGCGATTTGAGTATAGAGTTGTTTAGTCGAATCTTTACGAGGAGTGTGGTTTCTGAAATTTTTGCAGAAGCAGAAGCACAACAATCGTTTGAGTTCGAAAAGGTTTGGGAGCAGCAACAGGAATATATTAACAAAGTTGATATTGTAATTGCTTACCTCCGAAAACAAGAAGAAAGCACTGCGAAGTTCATAGTTTCAGGTTCGTTTTTGCCTGTTGCACATCGCTCTGAAGAGTTAGCAGAATCGTATAAGGGTCTCGATCTTATTGATAGAGCCAAACACCTTGGAACTTTATTTGTTGAGGAATTGGGTGATTTTATCATGGCAAATGTGGATGAGTTTTTCTCCTTCACGAAGTATGCTGAACAAATTGCACGATCAGCGAGTAGCTTCGATCAGTTGGATGAGTTTTTAAATTATCAGCCGACTTTAGTTGAAGAACAACTCTTGCTAATTCTAGAAGAAAAATTAATTGAACACAAACCTGATCTAGTAGGATTCTCGGTTCCTTTTCCGGGGAATTTGTTTTCTGCATTGCGCTGTTCCCAGTTCATAAAGCATTATTATCCGAAGATTAAAGTGGCTTTTGGAGGTGGGTATTGCAATACCGAATTAAGAAAACTAAGCGACCCAAGGATTTTTGACTACTTGGATTTTATTTCTCTCGACGATGGGGAAGGGCCATTGCTTCGAATTATTCAACACCTTTCTAAGAAAAGTGAGATCGATTCTTTAGAGCGCACCTTTATACTCAAGAAAGGAAAGGTTCATTATCAGAATAAAATACCGAATACAATTTTTCATCATAAGAGTTTGCCTGCACCAACTTATGAAGGACTGCAGCTTGAATCGTACTTATCGTTTTTGGATATAATAAATCCGATGCACCGTTTGTGGACGGATGGCCGATGGAATAAATTAACCGTCTCGCATGGTTGTTATTGGAAACAATGTTCTTTTTGCGATGTTACCCTGGATTATATTGGGAATTATCAAAATACGACTGCAACAGATATTGTGAATAAAATAGAGCTACTTATAGATGAAACGGGAAGTACAGGATTTCATTTTGTAGATGAAGCTGCACCACCAAAAGCGTTGAAAGCAATTGCTCAAGAACTGATTGATCGTAAATTGAAGATCAAGTGGTGGACGAATATTCGATTTGAAAAGACCTTTACACTAGAACTGTGTGAATTGCTGGCCAAGTCGGGTTGTATAGCGGTTACGGGAGGATTGGAAGTCGCTTCGGATCGTTTATTAGCAAAAATGAAAAAGGGTGTGGACATTGCTCAGGTTGCGCGAGTTACGCATGCATTCTCACAAAATGGCA
>JABSPC010000002.1 GCA_013215515.1 Crocinitomicaceae bacterium | reverse complement strand
TAAGCATTGAAGAATGTGAGGATAAATTGGTTGATTTGTTTTCTGCTCAATATAAAGAGCCATTTGTTCAAGTTAATATTACAAATCATAGAGTAATTGTTTTCCCAGGAAATGGATCAGATGCAAAGGTGGTAACTTTGAGTAACACCAACACGACGTTAATGGAGGCTATTGCTTTAGCCGGTGGTATAACTGATAGGGGGAAGGCCAATACAATTAAATTAATACGTAAAATCGAAGGAAAGCGTGAAGTGTATGTTATGGACCTTTCAACTATGGAAGGACTCCAATATGTCGACATGTTGGTTCAGGCTGATGATTACATATACATAGAACCAACCGCTGAAATTGCAAAAGAAATTTCGAAGACTATAGTTCCAATTGTGTCGTTGTTATCGAGTGCAATATTCATTTTTAGTGCAATTAACTTATTTAAATAATTTTGAGTAATAATAGTTTCATAGTAAATAAAACATTTGAGCCTTTAATACTAAGGACAATCTTAAAAAGATATTGGTGGTGGCCATTGTTGTTTATTGTCGCATTGGGTGCATTGGCATTTACTTACTTAAGATATACAAAACCCATTTATGAGTCTTCTATGATCATTCAGTTGTCAGATGAGGATAACGCACAGGCCGTTTTAGATATCAGAAATTTAAATTCAGAAAACAACCAGTTATCTGGTGTAATTGAGCTTTTACGATCAGAGTTAATTTTTCAACAAGCAATAAAGAATATGTCTTTGAACGTAAGTTTATTTTCTCGAGGTAAAATTTTGACTGAGGAAAAGTACCTGTCGAGCAATTTTAATATTCAACCTTATCACTTATACGATTCATCATTAATTAGCGTGGAAATTGGAGTGGATTACTCCGGTAACAGGATTACTTTGACGTACCCAATGAATGGGAAAACAAAGAAATTGCGAGGTATGTTAAACAAGCACCTCAAAAATAAGGATATGGATATTGTCGTTAAGTCAAATGACTCAAGGGCTCTAATACAATCGTCAAAACAAAACGAATTATACTTTACTTTTAATAGTATTAAATCCATTTCACACCGATTGATTTCTGGTCTGGAAATTACGCCCCTCGATGTTAATGCAAAGACCATAGGAATCACATTTAAAGGGCATAATCCGCAATTATGTCACGATATGACACTGGCGTTGGCCAATTCGTTTACTTCATATGATGAAGAGATTAAGCGTCAAAGTTCTGAAAATGTTCTGAATTTCATTGACGCCCAGTTGGATTCCCTCGAAAATGAATTGCAATCTTCTAAGGACAGTTTATCCAGTTTCCAGCGAAAGGCACAGATGCCAGATCCGGAAATGATGGGGTCTTCTATCACAGATAATATAACGAAACTTCAAGATCAGTTATTTATAGTTGAGGAAGAAATGAATGCCCTCATGGTTGCAGGTAAAATGCTCCAAAAAGCTCCAAATAGACTTGAGGTTTATAGAATGCTTCCAGAGATGTTAGGGAGATCTTATGAGCAATCGTTGGTGAAACATTTAAACGAACTACACACACAGCTTGAGCGTAAAGAAGATCTATTGTTTAGTGTAACTAAGGAGAATGAAGAGGTCAAAAAAATAACGAGAAAGATCAACTCTAAAATTGAAATGATTCAACGAAGTATTGATGCTATTGATTCTCGGTTGCATAGCAATGCTGGACTTTTAAAGGAAAAAATTAAATCGTTACAGGCTGATATATTTGACCTTCCAGAAAAAAAAATGGAGTTCAATAGACTTAGGAGCATTCAGAATTTGAATGAAAAATATTTTACATTACTGACTGAGAAAAAAGTTCTTTACGCTATTTCGGATGCTGGATATGCATCAGCAAACAGAGTGCTCAAGCAACCAACTGTGAATTATGAGCCGGTTGCTCCAAATAAAAAGTTCATTTACGCTTCATTTATTTTCTTCGGATTGGTTTTGGGATTTGGAATTATGCTCTTGAAGTATTTGACTTTCAATGAAATTAATCTTCTTGAGGATTTAGCAAATATCCTTCTGGATAAAGCATCAATTTTAGGTGGAGTTCCCTTGTTTAAATACTCGATGGAGTATTCTCAATTGGTCGTAGCGGAAGCCCCTAAGTCAATGATGGCTGAGGCCATGAGAAAGATTAGGACCAATTTGAGTTACGTCTATCCTGACTATAAGACCATTGCAATTTCATCGTCTATATCTGGTGAAGGAAAAACTTTCGTTGCCTTGAACTTAGGAGGTATTATCGCGATGTCTGGGAAGAAAACAGTTCTACTCGATTTGGATTTAAGGAAACCGAAAGTTCACCTTGGATTTGAAGTAGATAACGTTCATGGTATGAGTTCACTTATTGTTGGACATTCTAAATTGGATGATTGTATTAAAAAGTCGTCAATTACTGACTTGGATTTCATTACAGCTGGACCGATTCCACCAAATCCATCAGAATTAATTTTAAGCAAAGGATATCGAGATGTTATCGAAGAATTGAAAAAACTATACGATGTTGTCATTATCGATAATCCACCTGTTGGATTGGTTTCTGACGGGGTTAGAAATCTTACTGAAGCAGATATTCCGATCTACGTATTTAAGTCACAATACTCTAAACGTAATTTCGCCAGTCGTATTCAAGAATTGTTCGAAGTGCAACAATTGAAATCATTAAATGTGATTTTGAATGGTGTTAAATCGAGTAAAGGGTCTGGATACGGTTATGGATACGGTTATGGATATGGTTATGCAAACGGTTATCTGGAGGATGAGCCTGAGAAGTTTAAAAAAGCAGCTCGAGCTAAAAAATGGTACCGTCGTATCTTTAAATCGAAGAAATAGGATTATCAAAATTGAGTAGAATTACTCCAAAATAGATTCTTTCTGTTTAATGAAATTGGCTACCTTTGCAACGTATTTTAACTTATGATACTTGATTATTAAATTACTGCAAATACTTGGGTTCGGTTTAGGAGGTTTGCTAGTGGCAATCGTAAGTAACGTTGTACTTCTTCGATTTTCAAGATCTTTAGGGATTCGAAACAAGAATGATGTTGTCGTTCGTTGGAGCAATGAATCAAAACCTTCTTTGGGAGGTGTAAGTTTCTTTGTAGTTTTCGTTTTCGCAGCAGTTGCATATTCTATGGTTTTTGGTGAAGAACCAGATGTCTTTCGTAATAAACAATTCGTAGGATTATTTGTAGCAGGGTCCATAGCCTTTTTAATGGGACTGGCGGATGATGCTTATAATACGCGACCACTGATTAAATTGTTCGCGCAAATTTTATGTGGATTACTATTTGTTTGGACAGGTTCTCACATAGAGTTATTTCATTCCTTCTATTTAGACTCTACTGTTACCGTTATTTGGGTTGTTATTGTAATGAATTCCCTGAACATGTTAGACAACATGGATGGTATAACGGGAACTACTGTACTCTTTATATTGCTAACATGTCTATTTTCTTGGTGGATGATCGGAGGCTTTAATACAAATGTATGGAGCTTGATGAATGTTGCAGTCATCGGTGCAGTTCTCGGTTTTTTAACTATGAATGTAAACCCCTCTAAGTTATTCATGGGAGATGCTGGGTCACAATTTATTGGACTTTTTGTAGCCTACTACGGAATGGAATACCTCTGGAATGTTCCAGCTGATTGGAATACTAAAATGGGTTCGGAAATACCATCTTGGATTGGATTATGTATTGCTCTCGTGGCGTTTACTCCAACAGCAGTTGATACGCTTACTGTTGTGATTAATCGTTTAAAGAAAGGGAAATCTCCAATGGTTGGAGGGAAAGATCATACAACGCATCATCTCGTTTATTCAGGGTTAACGGATAAAAAAGTATGGTATGTGTTTGTCATAATTGGAGTGATTTCAAGCATTCTTGCTATCGCAATGGTAAACCTTGTTAAATTGGAAACGATACTTCCAATCGCGTTTTTCTTAGCATACTTCGTTTTCGTGTTCATTATCCTATATCGTAACACTATTAAATTTCAGGCACCAAAGAAATAAATAGTTCTTATTTCTTATTTTCGTGTATGCCTAAATTAAGTATCTCCCTTTTCGTTATTTCTTCGTTTATTTTTGCTGTTTCATGCAGTTCTCCTAAGGAAGAAAAATCAGAAATACCAATTGTTAAAGTCGAATCAAACGAGTCGTTTTCAATGCCTGACCTTCCGTTTGAAATGGAGTTTAGTGGACAGAAAATCTATTTCGATAATTTTGATGTTCAAGAACGACTAGACAAAGAACTGATTGTAAATACATTTTACCACAGTTCAACTATTCAATCTTTTAAAAGAGCAAACCGATTTTTTCCAATGATAGAAGCTATTCTTAAGGAAGAAGGAGTGCCGGATGATTTCAAATACTTGTGTTTGATTGAAAGTGGATTAACTCAAGCTATAAGCCCTGCAGGAGCTAAAGGTTTTTGGCAATTTATGCCCGCTACGGGAAAAGAATATGATTTAAGAATCGATTCTGAGGTGGATGAGAGATTGGATGTTGAGAAAAGCACGAGAGCTGCATGCCAATATCTTAAAGATGCCAATTCAAGGTTCGATGATTGGTTATTGACTTCAGCATCCTACAATAGAGGTGTTGGTGGAATTACAAAGGACTTGGAAAAACAAGAAGTAGATAATTATTTGGATCTTCATCTAAACAATGAAACGAGCAGATATATGTTCAGAATATTGGCTCTAAAGATTATCTTTGAAGATTCTGAAAATTATGGATTTGATAAAGATAAAATGGCGCTTTATGAGCCGATCCAAACGCGTTCGATTGAAGTAGAAGAATCTATTGATAACTTGATGCATTGGGCCGTAGAAAATGGTTCTAATTATCACATGTTGAAAGTTTTGAACCCTTGGATTAAATCGAATAAGTTGACATTTAGAAGTTCGCCATACACAATATTATTACCACAGAATTGAGCAAAAAGGATTACATAGAGATCTATGGTGCAAGGGAACACAACTTGAAGAATATTGATTTGAAAATCCCTAGAAATGAGCTTGTCGTTTTTACAGGTTTGAGTGGTAGTGGAAAGTCATCATTGGCTTTTGATACTATTTTCGCTGAAGGACAAAGAAGATATATTGAAACGTTTTCAGCATATGCACGTCAATTTTTGGGCGGTTTGGAAAGACCTGATGTTGATAAGATTGAAGGATTAAGCCCAGTGATTTCAATTGAGCAAAAAACGGTTTCAAGATCACCGCGTTCAACAGTTGGAACGATTACTGAGATTTACGATTTCATGCGCTTGTTATTCGCACGTGTCAGTACAGCTTATTCTTATGTTACTGATGAGAAAATGGTTAAATACTCCGATGATCAAATCGTTGACTTAATTCTCGATAACTATTTAGGTAAAATGGTAATTGTTCTCGCTCCAAAAATTAAGGGTCGAAAAGGACATTATCGCGAATTGTTCGAGCAGATTACCAAAATGGGTTTCACGAAAGTTAGAGTTGACGGTGAACTTCAAGATATCGTTAAAGGAATGAAATTGGATCGTTACAAAATTCACGATGTGGACATTGTAATTGATCGTTTGGAAGTGCGTAAGAAGGACAAACAACGAATTTATGATGATGTTGTCACTTCTATGAAGCACGGTGCTAAGTCGATGATGATCATGGATTATGAAACTGGAGATGTGCGTCATTTCAGTAGGTCGTTAATGTGTCCTACAAGTGGAATCAGTTATCCTGAACCAGAACCCAATTTATTTTCATTTAACTCTCCTTATGGTGCCTGTAAGGCATGCAGCGGGCTTGGTGAAGTGACGGAAGTCGATATCGAGAGGATAATACCCAATCGCGATAAAACGATCAAAGGAGGAGGGATTATTCCTCTTGGAGGATACAAGCGCAAGTGGATATTTGAAAAGTTAGATGCTTATTTAACGCAAGAAGGCTATTCATTGACGACTAAGATTTCGGAACTGAGTGATGAAGTCTTGAACGTTATTCTTTATGGAAATGAAGGAATCGTTCGATCGGGAAAGGACAAATCGGTAATTTTCGAAGGCATTATCAATTTTATAACTCGACATTCAGAAGAAAGCTCAGCTCCGATTCAGCGTTGGGCACAGACCTTCATGAATAAGAAAATTTGTTCGACCTGTAATGGAACACGAATTAAAAAAGAAGCACATTACTTCAGAATAGCAGGGAAGAATATTGGTGAACTTGCACAAATGGACATCTCAGATGTTTCCGTGTGGTTCAAGAATGTCGAAAGTGAACTTTCTAAAAAAGAAAAGGTTATCGGAGTTGAGATCTTGAAAGAAATCAATAACCGATTGAACTTTATTGTTGAGGTTGGTTTAACGTATTTGTCCTTGCATCGATCTGCCAAAACGTTATCTGGTGGTGAAGCACAACGAATTCGTTTAGCGACTCAGATCGGGAGTGAATTAATGAACGTTTTATACGTTTTGGATGAGCCGTCGATTGGGTTGCATCAGCGCGATAATGCGAGATTGATAAAATCATTACAAAGATTAAGGGATACTGGAAATTCAGTTATTGTTGTCGAGCATGATAAGGAAATGATTGAAGCAGCAGATTTTGTTGTTGATATTGGACCTGGAGCAGGTGTTTATGGTGGTGAAATTGTAAATGCCGGCGCGATTAAGGAATTTCTAGCCAAAGATTCATTAACGAATCAGTACCTCACAGGAAAGAAGAAGATTGATATCCCTTCGAAAAGAAGAAAAGGAAACGGGAAGAAATTGCAACTGAAAGGCGCGACTGGGAGAAATCTTCAAAACGTAAACCTTACTATTCCGTTGGGAACTTTCACCTGCGTAACAGGCGTTTCTGGTAGCGGAAAATCTACTCTAATTAATCAAACTTTGTATCCAATCTTATTGGCTGAGATTTATAATGGAGTCAAGAAACCACAGCCTTATAAATCTATTTCGGGGATGGAACATTTGGATAAAGTCATTGAAATTGACCAAAGTCCAATTGGAAGAACCCCACGTTCTAATCCGGCAACCTACACGAAGATGTTCGACGAAATTCGTTCCCTTTTCGCAAGTTTACCTGAGGCACAAATTCGTGGCTACAAGCCAGGAAGGTTCTCATTCAACGTTGTTGGAGGAAGATGCGAAACGTGTAAAGGTGGAGGAATGAAAGTCATTGAAATGAACTTCTTGCCAGATGTTTACGTTGAGTGCGAAACGTGCAATGGAAAGCGCTACAATAGAGAAACATTGGAAGTTCGATTCAAGGGGAAATCAATTAGTGATGTATTGAATTTGACGATTGATGACGCTTCGACTTTCTTTGAAAGCATTCCTAAAATTAGTAGAATCTTAGCGACCTTAGTGTCCGTTGGTATGGGATATGTTAAACTTGGACAGCCTTCCACAACAGTTTCTGGAGGTGAAGCGCAACGAATTAAACTCTCTACGGAACTCTCAAAAAAGAGTACTGGAAATACATTATTCATTTTAGATGAACCTTCAACAGGGTTGCACTTCGAAGACATTAAAATGTTACTTCAAGTTCTCCAGCGTTTGGTTGATGAAGGAAATACAGTCTTGGTTATTGAGCATAACTTGGACATTGTTAAAGTAGCTGATTATATTGTTGACATAGGTCCAGAAGGAGGTAAAGGTGGAGGTGAAATTGTCTGCTCGGGTACTCCAGAGAAAATAGTTAAGGATGCTGCGGTAAAATCACATACTGCCCGGTATTTAAAAGAAGAGCTTAACTTAGTTTAACAATAAGGTAGTTTATTTTTCGTTTCTTGCTTTATGAAACGACTACTACTATTTCTAATTTGTTTCCCAATTGTGACTCAGGCCCAAGAGACTAAAACCTCAATCGGTTTTAATTTTAATCCAGGATATTCAGGTGTCCATTATATGACTTGGTCA
Organism: Crocinitomicaceae bacterium; assembly: GCA_013215515.1. Lineage (GTDB taxonomy): Bacteria > Bacteroidota > Bacteroidia > Flavobacteriales_D > Crocinitomicaceae > UBA4466. The sequence continues at coordinate 65 of JABSPC010000002.1, read as the reverse complement.
TCTGTCAGTGATGATATGGTGGAGTCGGTTAAGTCAACAGAAAATGGAATATTCGCTTTTTCAGG
>JABSPC010000199.1 GCA_013215515.1 Crocinitomicaceae bacterium | reverse complement strand
GGGGGTTCGAGTCCCTCCATCGGCTCAATATGTTACTTTGGGGAGATACTCAAGCGGCCAACGAGGACAGACTGTAAATCTGTTGACTACGTCTTCGCAGGTTCGAATCCTGCTCTCCCCACTAAAACATTGTAAACATTATTATAAGCGGGAGTAGCTCAGTTGGTAGAGCGTCAGCCTTCCAAGCTGAGGGTCGCGAGTTCGAGTCTCGTCTCCCGCTCATTTTTTTTGAAAGATATTTAGTGCCGATATAGCTCAGGGGTAGAGCGCTTCCTTGGTAAGGAAGAGGTCACGAGTTCAACTCTCGTTATTGGCTCGGCAAAGTGAATGAAGGTTTTTTTGTTCGTCGTTTGACGAATGGAATTTTTGTATATATAGAAGTTTATTAACTAAGAAACAAAACACAGAACAATGGCTAAGGAAAAATTTGATCGTTCCAAACCACATGTAAACATTGGAACAATTGGTCACGTCGATCACGGAAAAACTACTTTGACTGCTGCTATTTCAAGCGTATTAGCAAGTCAGGGGCTTGCTGAAACTCGCGATTTCTCTTCAATTGATAACGCGCCTGAAGAAAAAGAACGTGGTATCACAATTAATACATCTCACATTGAGTACTCAACGGCTAATCGTCATTACGCTCACGTTGACTGTCCAGGTCACGCGGATTACGTAAAGAACATGGTTACAGGAGCAGCTCAAATGGATGGTGCAATCTTGGTAGTTGCTGCTACAGATGGACCAATGCCTCAAACGCGTGAGCATATCCTTTTAGGGCGTCAAGTTGGTGTTCCAAGAATGGTTGTATTCATGAATAAAGTGGATATGGTTGATGATGAAGAGCTACTTGAGTTAGTTGAAATGGAAATCAGAGAATTACTTGAATTCTATGAATACGACGGAGATAATACACCTATAATCGCTGGATCTGCTCTAGGAGCATTGAATGGTGAGGATAAATGGGTGACTGGAATTAATGAGTTAATGGATGCGGTTGATACTTATATCGAACTTCCTCCTCGTGAAATAGATAAAGATTTCCTTATGCCAGTTGAAGATGTATTTACGATTACTGGTCGTGGTACAGTGGCAACAGGTAGAATCGAAACAGGTGTTGTTAACACTGGAGACGCAGTAGATATCATGGGAATGGGTGGCGATAATTTAGAGTCAACTTGTACTGGTGTTGAAATGTTCCGTAAGATTTTGGATAGAGGTGAAGCTGGAGATAACGTTGGTCTTTTATTGCGTGGTATTGATAAATCTCAAATTAAGCGTGGTATGGTTATCGCTAAGAAAGGTTCTGCAACTGCGCACGAAGAGTTCAAAGCTGAGATTTATGTATTGAAGAAAGAAGAAGGTGGTCGTCACACTCCTTTTCATAATAAATACCGTCCTCAGTTTTATTTAAGAACAACTGATGTGACAGGGGAGATTTTCTTGACTGATGGTCGTGAAATGGTTATGCCAGGTGATAATGTTTCTATTACTGTTAAGTTGATCGTTCCAGTTGTAATGAATCAAGGTCTTCGTTTCGCTATCCGTGAGGGTGGTAGAACTGTAGGAGCTGGACAAGTTACTGAGATCATCAAATAAGAGATATAAAATAGACGATAATAAAAGGGGAGTTCGCTCCCCTTTTTATACGAGGTAGACTTCCTCACTTTAGAATTGACTTGAAAGGGTCAAATTTTTTAGTAATGAGTTGAATTAATGATAAGTGATTCGGTTCGCTGTAAGCTTATCTAATTTACGGGCGTAGCTCAGTTGGTAGAGTACTGGATTCCAAATCCATTGGTCGTGGGTTCGATTCCTACCGCCCGTGCAAAAATGATGACATGTCAAAGGTTAAAGAGTATATAAACGAGACGGTAACAGAGTTGACTCAAAGAGTTACTTGGCCAACTTGGAAAGAGTTACAAAGTAATACCATTGTTGTGGTGATTGCTTCGGTTCTAATATCACTGATTATATTTTCAATGGATTATGTGTTCGGTATTACCGGAGACAACAGTTCTACGTGGAGAGGATTAATTGGGTTTATTTATAAACTAGATATATTCTAAGAATCATGGCGGCAGAAATTAAAATGCGTTGGTACGTGGTGAGGGCCATTAGTGGGAAAGAGAAAAAAGTTAAGGAATACCTTGACATGGAAATCTCACGTCTTAAATTGGATGATTTTGTTGGACAAGTTTTAATTCCAACTGAAAAAGTATTCCAAATGAGAAAAGGTAAAAAGGTAAGCAAAGAGAAAGCTTATTTACCTGGTTACGTTTTGGTCGAAGCTTCGCTAGTCGGAGAAGTACCTCACGTAATTAAAGGAATTCCGAATGTAATTGGATTCCTTGGAACGGAAAAGGGTGGAGATCCGGCTCCAATGAGATTGTCTGAAGTAAATCGTATCCTTGGTAAGGTTGATGAGCTTTCAGAATCCGAAGCAGAAATGAAAATACCATTCGTAGTTGGTGAAGCTGTTAAGGTAATTGACGGTCCATTTAACAACTTCACTGGAGTTGTTGATGATATCAACGAAGAGAAGAAAAAGCTGAAAGTAATGGTAAAAATATTTGGTAGAAAGAACTTGCTTGAGTTGAGCTACATGCAAGTTGAAAAAGAAGTTTAAAGAGTATATTAACCCGTAGGAGTGACGAAAGCGATTAAAGCTTCCCGCATTAAAGTAATCACGTTTGACTACACAATTGAAAACAAATGGCTAAAGAAGTAGCAGGTTTGATCAAATTACAGATCAGAGGTGGTGCAGCAAATCCAGCCCCTCCAGTTGGCCCAGCACTAGGTGCAAAAGGTGTTAACATTATGGAGTTCTGCAAGCAGTTTAATGCTCGTACGCAGGATAAACCTGGAAAAGTTCTACCAGCGGTAATCACAGTTTACAGTGATAAATCGTTTGATTTTGTAATTAAAACTCCTCCAGCAGCAGTTCAAATTCTTGAAAAAACAAAACTTAAGAAAGGATCTGCTGAATCCAATAGGATTAAAGTAGGTACTATCTCTTGGGATAAAATTAGAGAGATCGCTGAGGATAAAATGCCGGATATGAATTGTTTCGTAGTTGATTCAGCAATGATGATGGTAGCAGGAACAGCTCGTAGTATGGGAGTTAATGTTAAAGGTGGTGAAGCACCAAAAACTAAATAATTGTTATGGCAAGAATTTCAAAAAAGAGAAAAGATGCTCTAGCGAAGATTGATTCTTCGAAAGTGTATTCCTTGGCAGAAGCATGTAAGTTAGTTAAGGAAATTTCATCAACAAAATTTGATGCATCTATTGATGTTTGTGCTCGTTTAGGAGTTGATCCTAGAAAGGCGAATCAAATGGTAAGAGGTACAGTTGCGTTGCCACATGGTACAGGTAAGGACATTAAAGTTCTTGTATTATGTACTCCTGATAAAGAGGAGGAAGCAAAAGCAGCAGGTGCTGACCACGTTGGATTAGATGATTACATCACAAAAATTAAAGGTGGATGGACTGATATCGATGTTATTATTACGATGCCGGCAGTAATGGGGAAAGTAGGTGCTCTAGGTCGAATTTTAGGACCAAGAGGATTAATGCCGAATCCAAAAACTGGTACAGTAACAATGGATGTCGCTAAAGCAGTAACTGAAGTAAAAGCAGGTAAAATTGACTTTAAAGTTGATAAGTACGGAATCGTTCACGCAATGGTAGCAAAAGCTAGCTTTGACGAAGGAAAGATTACTGACAATGCGAATGAATTGATTCAACAACTAGTAAAGTTGAAGCCTTCATCTGCAAAAGGAGTGTACTTCAAAAGCATTTACATTAGTTCTACTATGAGTCCAAGTATTCAAATTGAGACCAAAGGGCTAATTGCTTAAAAACTATTGAAATGACAAGAGAAGAAAAAGCAAAATACATCGATGACTTGGCTGTTCAGTTAGTTGACAACAATGTTATCTATCTAGCAGATACGGCGGAATTAACAGTAGAAGTAGTAAGTAGTCTGAGAAGAAAGGCTTTCAACGCCAATGTTTCAATGAGAGTTGTGAAAAACACTCTTCTTGAAAAAGCAATGGACAAAGTTGAAGGTAAAGATTTTAGCGAATTGAAAGTAACACTTTCAGGAGCTACGTCTATCATGTTCTCAGAAGTAGGTAATGCTCCAGCAAAACTTATCAGAGACTTTCGTAAGAAAGAAGATAAGCCGATTCTTAAAGGTGCTTGGATTGATGAAGGTGTTTATGTTGGCGATGATCAACTGCAAATGCTTGCTGATATCAAAAGTAAAGAAGAATTACTTGGAGATATTATCGGATTACTTCAGAGTCCTGCTAAGAACGTTATATCTGGACTTAAAGGAGCTGGTGGAACACTTGCTGGTATCCTTAAGACGCTCGAAGAAAGAGCATAATGCTTGGGCTGAAGTTTCAGCAAAGGCGCAAACAAATTATTTTAGAATCTATTTAAATTAAATACAATGGCTGATTTAAAAAAAATCGCAGAAGAGTTAGTTAACCTTACAGTAAAAGATGTTAACGAATTAGCAACAATCCTTAAAGATGAGTACGGAATTGAGCCAGCTGCAGCAGC
>JABSPC010000198.1 GCA_013215515.1 Crocinitomicaceae bacterium | reverse complement strand
TGATTATACCACAAATGGATTGTGTCAAGTAACATCTTCGCAATCAGTTGTGGCTTTAGCTGCGGAGGATGCATCGTTTACTATGACATCAACTTGTGATGGAGCGTTTGCCACGATAACTGGAACTACAGGCGGAACATTTATATTTAGTACACCTTCACCTGACGCAGGAGTAATTGATCCAGTAACAGGCGATATAACCGGTGGTTCATACAACTCAGTTTATGATGTTGAATATACAACGGGAGCATGTGCGGTAAGTTCTATTGAACAAGTTGTCGTTGATGATTGTTCTCTTCCTATAACAATTGTAATCCCAACAGCGTTTACACCAGGAGCAGATGGGATAAATGGAACTTGGGAGATTCAAGACTTAGACAATAATTATCCCGAGAATTCGATTATAGTGTATAACAGATGGGGAAGTGTGGTGTTTACTTACACTTCAAGTGCTGCAAACCCTTATTCTCTAAATGAATGGGATGGAACCTATAAGGGGCAAGATTTGCCTGTTGCATCATATTATTTCATAATAATTGGTAACGATGGTAGTGGTGACTCGTTTAAAGGTACAGTGACAATTGTAAGGAACTAATGAATAGAACGTTTATTTCAATAGACTGGAAAATAGAAGAGAATGAAAGAAGTAGAAAATAATAAGATTGCAACGGTAATTCGTGATGTGTTTCAAAATAAACACGACGATTTGGTGAAAATTGAATCGCGTAAAATTCTTGTATCTCATTACGGAACTTTTTCTCAAGATCTTGTTGGTTCGCTTTCTAACAGTGTAGAAGAACTTCTTATTTCAATTGGCGATAAAAAAATGGTCATTAAAAGAATGTTCTCTATTCTACTCGAAGGACTTCAGAATATTAGAATTCACGGTGGACAAGACGATTATGGAAACCAACTCGGATTTCTTTTAATTGGTAGCGATGAACATGATTACAAAGTAATTATGTCAAACATTATCGAAGTAAGTGAAAGAGAGAAAGTGGAGAGTTATCTGGCTGAAATTAATCTGTTTACAGAAGAAGAATTGAAAGAAAAATACCTTTCCGCTTTGTCGAATGAATTCTTAAGTCAAAAAGGAGGGGCTGGTCTTGGGTTTATTACAACAAGAATCAAGTCCGGTGAGCTCGGCTTTTCTTTTGATGAGGTTAGTCCAGATGCACTTCTTTTTAGCTTGGAATTAACATTGCCCCGTTAAACTTTTGCAAATCAATAATTTAAGTGTAGACACTTTAAATTCTGACAATTGTCATTTTTCAAAGACTATAATTTTACTATCTTTGTTTAGAATAATTCTAAATAATGAAACAGCAAGTCGTAAATTCTATTAATTTTATTCCTATTGATCTTGGTTTGAACGTGTCGTGTTCTACAGAGATTTGTGGTAAGAAATCGAACTGTTGTAAAAAATATAAGAAGAAGTCTATTCACTGCAAGAAGTGTCCAAAGATTTGAATAATTGCTAATTTGGTCGTAATTGTTGAATGATCATGATTCACCTTTCCCGTTTTATTTTCTTTCTTGGCTTTATTGTCTCCTTGATTTCGTCATGTTCGGACGCTAATCCTGTTTCACTAAAAGAAGCTGATAGGAATGAATATATTCCAATTATTAATATTCAAACGTTGAATCCTATTTCTTGGGACAAAAAGGATAGCTGTCAAGCAATTTACGTTGAGAATGGATATAGGGTTGAACTCCCTGCTTCAGTTAAGTACCGCGGCGGAATATCGAGTAGATATGGAAAGCATTCTTTTAGTATTGAATTTTCAGAGGATATAAGCATTGCGGGAATTGAAGCTGACGACGATTGGATTTTAAATGCTAGTTATATTGATAAAACGTTTCAACGGCACAAGCTGAGCTATGATTTATTTCGGTTGATGAATCCAAATAACATAGCGGCTAAATGCAATTATGTTAAGGTGTTTCTTAACGGAAAATACGAAGGTCTTTATGTTGCTATGCAAGAAGTCAATGCTTCAATGATTGGAATTTATAAAGAGAACCGTGGCGCGGTGCTTTTTAAAGATCCACCTATCTTTTACAAAGAGCCGCTAAATATTTTTAAGGATTCGATCAACCCCTATCAGCAGAAATTCCCAAAAATTCAAGAAAATAATAGGAAATCATTTATGGATGATTTTCACACATTTATCTTTGAGTCCTTTGACAGTGATTTTGATGCAAATATTAATAATAGGATTGATCTTGATAATGTAATCGACTGGCATTTAATATTGCTCTTATCCAATAACGATGATGGTTTGTTTAAAAACTTTTATTCCTATAAGTTAGATGATTCTACTCCTATGCGAATTGCCATTTGGGATTACGATCATTCATATGGGCGAGATGGTGATGGCGCATTAAATATGATGGAACGTGAAATTCGTTGGAAACGCATTATTTTGTTAAAACGACTAATGGAAAGTAAAAAGTTGAACTATTCCGAAAGATTGAATAAGAGATGGTCTGAATTGAGGACAGGCTTGTATTCAAGGTCGAACATCGAAATGATGATTGATGAGAATACTAAAATTCTTCGTCCTCATTTAAAGGAGAATTTCAAAAAATGGCCGTTAAAAAGTAAATGGTACGAAGACGAAAACACGTACGACCAAGAAATTCAAATCATGAAAAAATACCTTAGTAGAAGATTAATGTATTTAGATGATTACATAGAAAATTTAGATTGAATTATGGCAAAGAAGAAAAAGCACATCGTATACTCCACAAATCCTGACTTCAATTATGATAATGATGAAGAAGAGAATGAAGAAACATTAGACGCCAACGATCAAAACTTATATGTGTCCATCGACCGCAAGCAACGTGGTGGTAAAGAAGTGACTTTGGTTGAAGGCTTCGTCGGTGATCCAGATGACTTGAAAGACCTTGCCAAGTTCTTGAAAGGGAAATGTGGAGTTGGAGGCGCAGTTAAAGATGGTGATATTCTCATTCAAGGAAAACACAAGGATAAAGTCTATGATCTTTTAATCATTGAAGGGTATCGGGTAAAGAAGAAAGGCGGGAATTAGGCTCGATAATTCGAGGGTTCGATTCTCCGATTGTTCGAACTATCGAAAAATCAAATAATCCAACAATCAGAAAATCCATTTTTTTTGCTTGAAGATTAAGCTTTGCTAAAGTTTCAAGCAAAAAAAATACCTGAGTTCAAATCATAAAACCGTAGTCAACCAATACTGCGATAAAATATGAAGATTTGAATTCAGGCATTTAAACCAAAAACAAACGGAAACCTAATTCGATTTAGTTTCCATTTCTACTCACCTAACAGTACCAATATACATGCTTTTAGCCTCCCTTTTCCGAATAACATCTGAACGGTATGAATCGTTGATTTAACAGTATTAAATTAGAAAACTAAGGTTTAAAACACATTTCGTTCGTTTCGCATTGTATGTAATAAAATACTCTCTATCTTTGTCCCGATGGAAAGGCAAGTGATTCTGAATTCTAAACATTTTGAACTAACACTAAATCGCCTTTGCTATCAACTCATAGAAACCCATAACGATTTTTCGAATTCAGTTCTCATAGGTCTTCAGCCTAGAGGTATCAACGTGGTTACACGATTAAAATCAAAACTGGAAGAGATCCTTGGCG
>JABSPC010000197.1 GCA_013215515.1 Crocinitomicaceae bacterium | reverse complement strand
GTATCAATTACCTCTTGCGCTACATGCCACAAAAACACTGGACGAAAATTCGACCGGACTCTATGGCTTTCGATTGGTAATGGATCATGCACTTCCGCCGTGGCAGTCCAATCCGAGGAGCAGGCGGCACAAAGGGCGCTAAGCCTCTACACTAACCATACTAGCGGCGAAGTCTTACATCAAGTAGTCGATGATTTTAGAATTAAGTTCATTGATGACGCTGAATTTATCCCTGCCCAAGTAGATATAAAGTTCGAGAATGGTAAACAAATCGCAATACTTATTGCAGAGGAACTGAATCTTGATGAATCAATTCCAAACCCACTTGAATACGAATTTGGAGGAGAAATCTATGTCTTCCATGATGAAGAATTATTGACAGAATTAACAACAAAAACTGCTGCCAACAAAAGCTAAAAAGCGTTGCTATCCCACTGGGCGGCAATGATTTTCAGCTTGAACGTCAACTTCTCAACGCGTCTTCTAAAAAGTTCATTATTAGAATAACTGAAACCGTAACTCCAGCTACGACACCTGCTATCAATACTGGTGTTTGCCCTTTTTCAGACTTAGATTTAGACATTAGCCAGTTATCTAATTCAATTGTGTCTGTAAAGAAGGGCTGGGTTACATGATGTTTGAAGATGAGTCGTCATTTGAAATAACAAAGCATAGAGGACAAAGATTCACAGTTCGTATAGGTGGAGACCCTAACAACGAAATTGATCTTTACTGGGAAGAAGGAGAAATCGTGAAAATAGATATCAATATGGAAATAGAATAAAGTTGTAAACTATTCTGAATTTATTTAAAGGCGCTCGAAAGGCAGTCATGGTCGGAAGAAATATCTTCCGACTTTTTTGTTTTACAAACACCTTTTTATTGATGTAATCACCTGACAATCATTTAACTATGACAGCATCTAAAAATCACAAAATTGGGACAAATCATTTATTAGGAATTATTCCTGAGAGCCTTTTAGCTAATCTATCGGCAACCACTAAAGTCGATCATTATTATAAAGTTCTGCACGGGAACAAGATGTTTAAACCCACAAAAAAAAGGCACCACCCAATTGGGAAGTGCTTTTATCATTGTGACCCCGGCAAGATTCGAACCTGCAACCGCCACATTCGTAGTGTGGTACTCTATCCAGTTGAGCTACGGGGCCATTTTCGAGTGCAAATATACTCGGTTTTTTTCTTTAGAGCAAGGCTCTAGTTGATTTTATTGAAGAATTACTCAATTTCTGCTGAGATCCCTCTGTCCAACAGCGCAGTACACATTGGCTCCAATGTATCATAATCAGCTCGTTTAACTTGACACTTCCCCTTATAGTGGACTAGCCATGTACATTGCTCCGCCTGAATTGGTTTGTGCTTACACACTTTTATCAATGAATCAATAACATGATCGAATGTATTGTAGTCATCATTATAAACGATAAGATCTTTGTTCTCAATTAGAGTTTCCACCGTTTCTGTCCCCACCTGTTCTAATATCTCCGTCTCTGCCATACCTATTTATTTTCTTCTAATTCTAATTCGTCTTCT
>JABSPC010000196.1 GCA_013215515.1 Crocinitomicaceae bacterium | reverse complement strand
GGCCAGCAAGACGAAGAGAATTCGATCCTAACTCGAAACTGTTAGAATGCTTTGCAAATGGCTACGATTGGGGGAATAGCGTTTATTATAATTACTATACATTGGATGGGAATGTAATCGCATATGGAATAGGACTTAGTGTACAGCCAAAAATAATGGTTGCGGTATGGGATTCAGTAACACTTGAACCTTGGGGCACTTATCTAAACGATACTACAAGTCAATTTCCAACTGTGTACAATGAAGATCATCAATTTGGAAACAACAACAATAATTTATACTACGTCTGGAAGTATTTCTCATTCTTACAAGAAAGTGCTACCCAGATGCAAGCCCTCCAGAACATGATTTTGGATTCGGTTGAAAACGGACAGCATATGCTAATTTATGCACCAATGGGTGCTCGCTATGATCTGTGGGACTCACTTGCGCCTAGCATGTACAGTACACTCGCAACTTTAGGTAGTGACAGTATTGTTACAGGACTCCCCAATCATGCTTTTGTGATGTACGTTAAAAAAGGATATCCAGGAAGCTGCATTGAAAACGTCGCTACAACAATGGATGGAGCAACATCATTATCAGCGAATATTGTTGGAGATTTTACTGGCATAGAGTCGTCCACTATCATTGGCCCAGCGTCTAATTGGGGATCTGTGCATTGGAAACAAGATCCTGACGAAATTACAACCTTTGACAGTACAGTCCTGAATATAAAAGGCTATAATATTTACGGCGTCGAGCAAATATCAATTGACACCTTGTTTAGTTTAAATGACTCAATATTAAATTTAAACCCAATTATTGATGCGTCATTATACCCATACATTAACTTGACTGCTACTTATCGAGATCCTGTTGATGTAACTCCAGCTCAAGTAGATCGCTGGCATGTACTTTATACGCCAATTCCTGAAGCTGCGATTGATGGAACAACTCAATACACATGGTCCATTGTGAATGACACTTTAGAAGAAGGTGATGACGTTCAGTTTGCGGTTGATGTGAAGAACATCTACACTGTTGACATGGACTCTCTACTGATATCCTACTGGGTAGAAGATGAAAACAACACGAAACAATTCATTACATATCCACGGCAAGACTCGCTGAAAGTAGGGCAAACGCTGAGAGATACGATTACATTTAATACGGCTGGACTCGGAGGCATCAACTCATTCTGGATGGAAGTAAATCCTTATGTGAACGGAAGTTTATTTATTACTGATCAGCCTGAACAGGAGCACTTCAATAATTTATTACAAATTCCATTCTTCGTCAATCCTGATGATGAAAACCCAATTCTAGATGTCACTTTTAACGGCAATCACATTCTCAACGGGGACATTATTGATCCAAATAGCGAGATATTGATCACCTTGAAAGACGACAATGACTTTTTAATAATGGATTATATTTCCGACACTACTTTATTCGGCGTTTATCTTACTGATCCAAATGGCCTTCAGAAAAGAATCCCGTTCGAAGACGCTTTAGGAAACACAGTAATGCAATGGATTCCGGCAACATCTCAAAACAAACGATTTAAAATTATTTGGCCGACTGAATATATACTAGACGGAAAATACACGCTATTCGTTCAGGGAACTGATAGAAGTGGAAATGTATCTGGAGACATTGAATACAAGGTTACTTTCGAGATCATTCATGAGTCGACAATTACGGCAATGATGAATTACCCGAATCCATTTAGTACGAGCACACGCTTCGTATTCACACTGACTGGATCAGAAGTTCCTGATGAGATAATTATCCAAATTATGACGGTTACAGGACGCGTTGTGAGAGAAATTACGGAAGATCAACTCGGATTCATTCAGATTGGAAGAAATATCACAGAGTACGCTTGGGATGGAACGGATGAATTCGGGGATCCTCTTGCGAATGGCGTTTATTTATACCGAGTGAAAGCTCAAATAAATGGTGAAAGCATAGAACATCGAGCCTCTGGTGCTGATCAGTATTTCAAAAAAGATTTTGGAAAAATGTATTTGATGCGATAAAGTTCGATAGTTCGATAGTTCGATAGTTCGATAGTTCGATAGTTCGATAGTTCGATAGTTCGAAGAATAATCAAATCCAACAACCTAAAATACACAGCGATCTAAAAGCAAAGCGATCTAAAAGCAAAGCGATCGAATAATCAATATCTAAAAGAACCTACAACTGAAAATGGCCGTATCATCGACCAAATCTAGCTTTCCTTTCCATTCATCCAATTTAGAAAAGATAAGACTATTCATGTCATCCATTCCTAATGGATAATAGTTTTTGACGAGTTTAACAAGACGCTCCGCTCCGAAAAACTCTTCAGCTTCATTTTCAAGTTCTACAACTCCATCTGTATAAAGAATCATTGTCGTGTTCGGACTCAACACCGCTTCCCCTACATTAATGAATGGAAGCTCCTCCATCATCCCCAAGCCTATTGTTCCTTGATCAAGATCTTTGACCGTTTTTCCATTGGTTAGAAAGGGATGATTGTGTCCTGCATTAACATAGTTCATTTTACGACTCACCGCATCGTAATGAGCAACAAAGAAGGTGATAAATTTTTCACCCTTAGCACTACTCATCACTTTTCTGTTAAGCTCTTCCAATAGGGATTGCATGTCAAATTTCTTGTATTGAAACAAAGCACGCAGTGTTGCCTGGAAGTTCGCCATTAACATCGCCGCTGAAACTCCTTTTCCAGAGACATCAGCAATACAAATGATATATTGATCATCGCCAAGCGGGATAAAATCGTAATAGTCTCCACCTACTTCGTGGCGCGGCTTATACATCGCCGATATGTCCATCATCTTATTTGTAGGCAAATCCGCTGGGAATAACATTTTTTGCATCACAGAGGCTACCTCTAATTCCTTTTTAAGACGTTCTTGTTTGATGTCGACCTTAGCCATTCTTTTATTCTCAATGGCTACGACAATAATGTTCGCAAGGGTTTGAATAAAACTCATATAATTGAGCGTCTTATCCACTTGTCCTCTCTTTTCTATTCCAGCTATTAAAATGTAAGCCAACGAGCGTCCTTTGTGAGATACTGGTACAACTACATCGAAATCCATAACTAGATCCGATTGAGAAGATTCTATTTCCGTAATTTCCTGAAACCGCCCCAATTCCTTTTCAACATCTATGCTGTTTACTTTCCCTTTATATCCAACTCGTAATATGCAACTCCAATCGTCTTGCTTATTGAAAAACACGAACTTATCATAACCGAGCTGCTCCCTTACAATGAATTCAAACAATCGGGTCAACTCAGTAATGTCTTTGTTCAAATTTACGGCCGTAGTTATGTCCAACAACGAATTCAACTTAAAATCTTTAAGCTCAATTTGATTTTGTAAACTTTTAACTACTCCCTCTTGCATCTTATAAATTATCAAGAATTTCAGGCAACTTTCTTACAGCCGCCATTTCTTTAACTTTAACTTTAACCTCACCACAAGGACTTCCTAAATAGGTCTTCCCAGCTTCAAGATTCTTACCAATTCCAGATTGGGCATATACCGTAACACCTTCACCGATTACAATATCCGGAGCACATCCAACTTGCCCCCATAAAGTCACATTGTCTTTTAGAACTACACATCCGGCAATTCCAACATTAGCCGCCATAAGGCAATCCTTCCCTACAACCGTATCATGTCCAATGTGAACCTGATTATCAATTTTTGTACCTT
>JABSPC010000195.1 GCA_013215515.1 Crocinitomicaceae bacterium | reverse complement strand
CAGCTGTTGCTACCGTTAATAATTTAGGGTTGGTAAGTGCTGTTTCCGCAGGTTCAACGACAATAACCTATTTGGATGTAAATGGATGTCAACAAACTGAAGTTGTTACAATTTTGTTACTTGATGATCCTTCATTTATACTTACCCCGTCATGTGATGGTGGAACAGCAACAATAACTGGTTTATCAGGTGGAACATTTACATTTAATACCCCTCCAGTAGATGCAGCAGTAATTGATCCTGTAACAGGTGATATTACTGGAGGAACATTTGGGACTCAATATGATGTGCTTTATACAACCAATGGGGCTTGTCCACAAACTTCAACTCAATTAGTAACTGCGATTTCTCAAGATGATCCAACATTTGCTTTAGCACCAACATGTGATGGTGCAACGGCAGTCGTAACTGGATTGACTGGCGGGACATTTACATTTACGAATGCACCAGCAGATGGAGCCGTGATTGATCCAGTAACTGGAGAAATTACAGGAGGAACGCCAGGTGGATCGTATGATGTTACGTACACAACAAATGGTGCTTGTGTTGCTACTCTTGACTTGATGGTTGTAGCTCTCGCATCAGATGATGCTAGTTTCACTATGACCCCGACCTGTGAGGGAGGAATTGCAACAGTGATAGGCTTACCAGGAGGTACATTTACTTTCAATATAGCACCAGGAGATGGAGCAACCGTTGATCCTATAAATGGAATTGTTACAGGTGGAACTCCGGGCGCAACTTATAATATTATGTACACTACATCTGGTGCTTGCCCAGTAAGTTCAGTTGAGTCAGTTACTGCATATAGTTTACCATTAGCTCCTTTAGCGGGAACAGATGCTACTTATTGTACTGATGATCTATATGCTGACATGACCTCTAATGGTGGAGCAGGAACATTTACATGGTATGATGACGCTGCGTTAACGAGCGTAATGGGGGGTAGTACAACTATGCAACCTTACGACTTAGTCGGAGTAAACACTTATTATGTAACTGAAACAATGAACGGATGTGAGGGGCCAGAGAGTATGGTGACAATTACCATCCAAGTTTGTGATATAATCATACCAACAGCATTCACTCCGAATGGAGATACATACAATGATATCTGGGAAATCGTTAATTTAGACAACGTTTATCCAAATAATGTCGTTTGGGTGTATAACAGATGGGGCTCTTTGATATATCAATCAAATCCTGGTCAGTACAGTACGGATCCATGGGATGGGACATTTAAAGGCGAGTTACAACCGGTGAGTTCCTATTATTTCATCATTGAATTTAATGATGATGAAGCAGAGACGGCAAAAGGTACGGTTACTATTTTAAGAAATAATTAAGAAGTACAATGAGAAATCTACTATTAGTTGCAGCAATTGGATTGACTTCCGTTGCGTTTGGACAACAACTTCCGCAGTACAGTCAGTACAATAGAAATCAGTTCATGATGAATCCAGGAGCTGCTGGTATATATGATTTTACAGATATAACCATTGGTGGAAGATACCAATGGGCTGGATTTGAGAATGCACCAATGACGGCATATGCCTATGGTTCGACAGTTCTTTCTAGAACTAAAACGAGATACAACCCTTCACTAAGAACCAGTAATGGACCTATTAAGGCTCCCGAAGTTAATACAGGGAAATTGAAACATGCAATAGGTGCTCAACTTATCACGGATCAATACGGTGCGTTTAGAAAAATTTCATTCGCTGGAACATATGCTATTCACATACCTGTTACAAAAAAACACAATTTGTCTTTTGGAACAAAGGTTGGACTATCGAACAGTATGTTCTTACAGGAGAGAGCAACGGTTCTTACTTCAATGCCGGGTTATACAGGACCAGCAGTTAATGATCCTGAATACGATGCGTTTATAGCGAGTCAGAGTAGCCTGAATTTCTTGGATATAGGGGCAGGACTCTACTTCTATTCTAAGGATATGTATATTGGGATATCAGCTGATCAGTTAACGACAGATATGGTGAAGTTTGGATCTGGAACAGCGAATTTTGATCCGAATATGCACTTTAATGTGACGGCTGGATACAAATTCCCTTTAAACGATAACTTATCTCTAATGCCATCTGCATTGGTGAAGATGATGCCAAGAGCTCCTTTAGCAATTGAAGGTTCTGTTCAGCTTGAGTATGATGAACGTCTTTGGCTAAGCGTTTCTTACCGCCATACTGATGCAGTTGTATTAGGTCTAGGAGCAGTAATTAGCGAAAAATTTAAATTCGGATATTCATTCGATATGTCACTATCTCAATTCAACAAATACACCTTTGGTGGGCATGAGTTGATTTTAGGAATAATGTTAGGAAGATAACTACTTACCGAAAACCAAATGATGAAAAAAACGACTTTACTATGTGCAATTGTAGCTTCATTCTCAATGACCGCGAATGCACAATTTTGGGATTATAGCGAGCCTGCAAAATTAAAGGGGACAATCAATACGGTAGAATCAGAAGAAAGTATTCCTGTCTTTTCTAAAGACAGTTCAATTCTTTATTTTGTTCGAACATTTGACAAGGCCAATAAGGGTGATGCCAATGATCAAGACGTATGGATGAGTATCAGACAAGATGATGGATCCTATTCTGAAAGTAAAAGAATAAAAGCACTCAATAATAAATTTAATAATGCCGTTGTCGGATTAAGCATCAATGGTAGTTCAATGTATTTGTTCAATGCATATGATGGTAAAAAAGATCAAACCAAAGGAATAGCATTTTCTAAAAACAATGGAGGTGGCTGGTCAAAACCAGAGCCGATGGTTATAGACGGGCTTGATATCGATGGCGATTTTTATGGTTTCCATGTAAATGAACAAGAAAATGTGATTATCATTTCATATGAGGGACCTGGTACAAAAGGAAAGGAAGATTTATACGTATCAACGAAGTCAGGTGGGAAATGGTCGGCTCCAGTTCATATGGGATCGGCAATTAACTCTGCTGGCTATGAGATTTCACCGTTTTTGTCTAAGTCACAAGATACTTTGTTCTTTTCCAGTAACGGATTTGGTGGAGAGGGAGATGCGGATATTTTTTACTCTGTGAAACAAGGAGGCTGGTCAGATTGGTCGAAACCAATAAACCTTGGGTCTCGAATCAACTCACCAAAATTTGACGCTTACTTTAGTTATTCTGGAAATTATGGTTACTGGTCAAGTAATAGAGGTGAAGAAAGAAGTGATATTTATATGATTGAAATATTTACTCCTCCACCATTGGTTTTAGAATGTTCTGCAGTTGCTGCCACAATTTACAAAGGCTCAGATGGTTCGGTCGACCTAGTAGTAACTAGCGGTGCTCCACCTTATTCTTATTCATGGTCAAATGGTTCTAATTCAGAAGATGCGTTAGCATTGGTGACAGGCGATTATACAGTGACAGTAACAGATGCTGCAGGACAGGTTTCTACTTCTACTTGTTTTGTTGATCAACCACCAATGCCTATCGATCCCGTAGTCGTATTGGATTACGAAAATTATAAGTTCAAACATAATTTCGGATACAACAAGAACAAGTTGTCTGTGTCTAGAGGTGATCTTAGAAGATTTGTAAGAAGCATTGAAAAAGATTTCAAAAAAGGAAGAGCGATGGTTACGATTAAAATCATTTCTTCAGCTTCTCAGGTTCCAACCAAAACATTTGGTACGAACAAGAAGTTAGCCGATGTGCGTGCTGAAAATATGAAGTACGACTTGATGAATCACTTCAAAAAGAAGTATGCAGATAAAATCAATATTGTTGTCGTAAATACTCTTGTTGATGGTCCTGCTTACGAGGAAGACGCAACAAATAAAAGCAAGTATGTTCCTTTCCAATACGTTTCGTTAGAGACAGAATAGAATTGTTTTTAATTGGGACCGATGACGTTACAGTTAACAGCGAAATTGAAATGTTGTTAATTTAGATTCAATTCGATTCGGGAATAAAACACCCGTAACTATCTCTTTTTCAGCTGAATACAGCTCTAAAATATTTTAAGTTAGTTGTTCTATATAAATCCGTTTATTTTTTAACCAATCAATGTGGAATTGGTTATTTATTGTGTTACTTTTATCGTCACTAATAACAATTACTTACTATCCACTATGAAAAGCCTTTTACTATCACTAGTAGTATTGTGTTTATGCTGCATTTCAAATAACGCAATAGGACAATCCACTTCAGTTGAGACATCAAGTTTGGAAAAAATGGCGAGCCCTGGGACTTACCAAATAATCGTTAAAAAGCGAAAAACAAAACCTGTATTCACAAAGGACCTTCTATATCTTATAGAATCTGAGAGAAAGGAAAATGAAGACGTTTTATTTCCTCTGTCTGAATTGGTAGATATTTTCATCCCTTCTTTGACGACGATAAATGATCAAAATTTCGTTCCGTTGGAACAAATGATTTATTAAATCAGAACACAAAATCTTTTTTTATGTATAGAATAGTTTCAATCGCTTGTATTCTTTTATTTTCTCTAGCATCATATGCTCAGCCGCCTAATGATGCTTGCTTAGGTGCATTTACTGTTATACCTGATGGCACGTGTTACGGCCCAGGAATTCCCCAGACTACAACGACTGGCGCATCTGATCTTTGGGTTGGAACGCTTGGTTGTCAGGTGATTGACGGTAACAGTGAAGTTTGGTTCACCTTTGTAGCCACGAATACTCAGTTGGATGTTACTGTGACAGGAGGTACTATGGGTAATAATCTTGAATTTATTCTTGTTGAAGACCTTGCTCCACCTTGTGGAACACTGATACTTCATGGAAGTCTTTGTGGCGCGTCGGTCTTAACGGGGAGCCTTACTGGTCTAACCATTGGTTCAACCTATTATTTTACTATTTCTAGTTCAACTGGAAGTGATGGAACTTTTACGGTGTGTGTTGACAACGTGCCGCAACCTGTTTTGCCTGGTCAAGATTGTCCTGCCGCAAATGTTT
>JABSPC010000194.1 GCA_013215515.1 Crocinitomicaceae bacterium | reverse complement strand
TTCTTTAAATCATTTATTGTTATCCTGACGGCTTTGAGCTGTTAAGCAGAGCCTACCGAAGTCGCCAACAGTAATGTATATTATCTTTATACCAAAACCTTCTCTTTCCTCCGAGAGAGATTAAGCATTAGATTCTCTGGGTACATTGTAAAGGATGAGATCTCACGAACTTCATTTGCTTTGACAGCCAGTTCTAGATCAAAATTCTTACAAATCATTACAAGCGCCATTTTTATTTCCTGAATAGCCAAGGCTTTCCCAGGACAAAAACGTGGCCCGCCACCAAATGGCCTACTCACGTCAGGACTATGTGGAACTGGGCATTTTGGAGATGAATCCATCCAGCGTTCTGGAATAAACTCCTTGGGGCTCCCAAAATTATCTTTACTGGTTTGGTACACCCTGCTGATCATGAAAACAACAGTGTCTTTTTTAATCACATAATCGTTGATTACTGTGTCCTTAATAGCCTGAGAGTATCCAACCGGACCAACAGTTTTTAGACGCATAGACTCATCAATTACACCTTCGATATAAGGTAATTTGGACAAATCTTCAATTTCCTCAATATATGACCTGCTCAAATTCAAGGCATCAATTTCTTTTTGTGCTTTAAGCAAACACTCAGGATTTAAGGCTAAAAGATACAATGCCCAAGCGATAGAATTAGATGTCGTGTCTTCACCTGCCAAAAGAATGGTGAAAACATTACCGTATACATCTTTATCGCTAAAGCCTTCTTCCTTTTCCTGCTCTACTAGTAGGGCTTCCAAGAAATTTGTTGGATTCAATTTTAATGCTGGATCTTCCGCTAATTTTTCTTTTGCTTCATCAATATATTTCTGAATAGTCGCGCGTATTGCTCCTAATGCAACATCAAGTTCTTTGTCTTTTCTAGACTTGATGAACCTCCAAAATGGAATTGGAGAAGCCATTCTTTTATTAATCATCGGGAAAATCTTATCCAAATGATTCTGTATAATATCCCCTTCTGTATCCAAGGTGTTTCCATCATAGCCAAAGGCAATAGACGTTGTAATATCCACGGTATAACGCATCATTTCTTTCTGCACATCTACGGGATTATTAAGTTCTATTAAACGTAGCCAACGCTGGTGAAGTCGTTTAGTCATTTGTATTGTGGTCGGGAAGTAAGCTGTAACATTCTTTTGACTGAGTGCGTCAGTTGTTAGTTTTCTATGCATTGCCCATTGGTCTCCTTCCAAGCTAAAAGTTCCATAAATACCCATCTCTTCCATGATTTCCTGAATCTTGGCGTAACGTCTAAAATTGTGAGGGCGTTGTTTCTGGATTTTTAAATTGAGATCAGGATCACCGGAAACCATGATTTTTTTACCCGCCAAACTGATTCTATAAACGGGGCCAACTTCATCTGCCCACTTTTCCAATACCTGGTGTTTTCCTGGAGTTTTAAATTCTATCAAATGCCCTACTATTGGTCTACCTTTTGGCGATGGTAAATCCTTGAAATGACGCAAATTAGTTCCTGCATCCGGATTTTTATTTTCGAAATGTTTGGAGTCGATATACAGGGTGCCTTCTTTTTCTATAATTGGGTATGGCACCAGACATTTTTTATCCTTGATACTCTTTCCATCACTGCAAGAAAACGCCATTTGATGCATTGCACAAACGATATTCCCATCTTCGACAGATCCAAGAGACAAGTCTGCACCTTGATGCGGACATATTGAACTATATGCCTTTGGTTTACCATTGGCATTCACAATA
>JABSPC010000193.1 GCA_013215515.1 Crocinitomicaceae bacterium | reverse complement strand
TTCTCCGAAATTTCCTGATGGGAATACCCGTCGAACACGTATAGATTAAATACGATTCTAGTGGCAGGCGGCAGTGTGTTCATTGCTTCTTGAACGTATTCCATTTATATTGCACTTTCAATGTTATTTAATGAAACGCATGTGTTTTATTTAGGCTCATTTTGATCTTCGAAAATTACTTCCTATCTCTTCTTATTCTTTCTAAAATCACCTATCAGTCAATCAAATACTCTGCGATCTAAAGGGGTAACCCTATGATCTGATTCCCCCCAGAAAATACCAGAACGTAAATGATTTACGTTGTTGAAACCTAGTTTCGGGTAAAAAAACAAGATGAATATACTCAGTTTTATGGAAGAGTTCCCAACAGGATCTGCTTGTAAAGCTCATTTCAAAGACCAACGCGAAAAAGAAGGTGTTATCTGTAAGAAGTGCAGTAGCTCAAGTCATTATTGGTTAAAAGCAAAGGATCAGTGGCAATGTAAAACGTGCGATTTTCGAACAACGCTAAAGAGTGGAAGTATTATGGAAGGATCTAAAGTAGATTTTCATACGTGGTACAAAGCAATGGCATTTATGACCTTCAGTAAAAAGACCAACTCTGCCTCCGAGCTTCAACGTCAACTCAATCATCCGAAGTACGATACAATTTGGAGATTAATGCACAAAATACGCTCTGCTATAGGGAAGCGATATGCCCTTTACCAATTGGAGAGGGTAGTCGAATTTGATGAAGGGTATTTTGAAAAAGCAACATCCGAAAAGATAAAGCTCAAAAGAGGACGTGGGAGTCAGCGCCAAATGAATGTTGCTGTGATGGCAGCAACACCATTAGAAGATTTAGATACGGTAAGAAGAGCACTCAATGTAGATACTTTAAGATGAAAGTTCTTTACGATCATAAGGCTGATACGATTAATGACACCGTTGTAGAATGCTTTGAAGGGAGGAATATCGTTTTCTCTGGCAAGAGTACCAGTTACGTCGATATCGCCGATTATGTAGATGCGCATTTCACTGAGAAATCAGATAAACAAACCACCAAGTCGACCCTCAAATGGGTGCACATCACAATTAGTAATGCTAAAAGAATGTTGCTAGGTGTATTCCATAAAATCAAAGGAAAGTACTTGCAGCTATATCTCGACGAATTTTGTTGCAAACTTAACCGCAAATACTTTGGTAACAGGGTCTTCGAGAGACTTACCCTCGCAGTAGCTAAATCTTATGGGTAAAGTCTGGGGGGATCAGAAAAAAATATAAGCGTTGAAGCAGGAGGTGTAGCTTTTACAGATATTTTCTTCATGGGGTGTGTTTTGTCATTCGACGAAAGAATAATTGCCTTGATCCAAGAAAACTTAATTCTCATGAATTTTTTTACCCTTAAAAAGGCTTATTAACAATTACTTAATTATAACCTTTATCCCTGCATAATAGAGTGTTATTTAATTTCTACGTACCTTTGCACCGTATTTTTAAAAGAACTAGATGACATTTGAGGAACTAGGGCTGAAGAGTGGGGTGTTGAAGTCGTTAACACAATTGGGTTTTGAAACACCTACTCCGATACAACAAGAGGCGATACCTCACCTATTGAAGGAGGACAGCGATTTTGTTGGTTTGGCTCAAACGGGAACAGGTAAGACGGCAGCGTTCGGTCTACCATTAGTAAGTAAAGTCGAAGAGGGAAGAAAGAAACCTCAGGGACTGGTGATTTGTCCAACAAGGGAACTCTGTTTACAGATTTCAAAGGACATTCAGAATTATTCAAAAAACGTCAATGTAAACACAGTAGCGGTTTACGGAGGAACGGACATCAAAAGACAGATTTCGGACATTAAAAGAGGAGCGCAAATTATTGTCGCAACTCCTGGTCGATTAGTCGATTTGACGAATCGTAGAGCAATTGATCTCAATGAGATCGAATGGGTTGT
>JABSPC010000192.1 GCA_013215515.1 Crocinitomicaceae bacterium | reverse complement strand
TCAAATCCCAATCCAAAAGTAGAATAGAAGGTGTTTTTCGGAAGTAATGTCACTTTAGAGTGGTTTTGAATGACAAAATGTCAGGCTTATGGTAGGCTGTAGAGGTTATTAACAATTAATGTTAAGGTTTTCAACAATTTTTGTAACAAAAGGCTTAATTGACCGTAATAATAGACCACAACAACGATAAACAACATGAAAAGAGTAATAACAATATCGGCATTGCTATTAGCAGGCACCAGCCTCGCTAGTGATGCACGTATTACCAAATCGGAGTACGTTGATCAGTGGAAGGCAACTGCTATCCAACAAATGGTTGATAACAAAGTTCCCGCTAGTATTACATTGGCCCAAGGTATTCTTGAAAGCGCTAGTGGTAATTCATCTTTAGCTATTAAAGGGAATAATCATTTTGGAATTAAATGTCATGGCTGGACAGGGAATAAAATGTACCTAGACGATGATAAGAGTGATGAATGTTTCCGAGTTTATAAAACTGCAGACGAATCTTATCAAGATCACTCTGAGTTTTTAATGGGTTATAGTCGATATGCATTTTTATTTACCTACGATGTTACCGATTATAAGGCTTGGGCAAGGGGGTTGAAGAAGGCTGGGTATGCTACCAATCCAAAATATCCTGATTTACTTATTGGTATTATAGAGGATTTAAGATTAGATCAATACGATAAGGCTGGATTGCCTTCAGAAGGGTATAAGCCAGAGTTGGTTGTTTCAATTGATACTTATTCGAACAAGCATAATGTTATCGTTCACGAAAGCAAGGTGAAATACATTAGAGTCAAAAAAGGAGATACGTTTTATAAAATTTCAAAAGAATTTGGTTTGAATTTGTCTCAATTGCACCGATACAACAATTTTGATGGAAAGAAATATGTACTGGAAGAAGGGGATATTGTTTATATCATGCCTAAAAGAAGAAGAGGTTTGTTTAAGAATAAAGAGATTGTAGCTAAAACAGATATGACAGTTGAAGAATTGTCTCAAACTTATGCTACTAATGTTAAGTCAATTAAGAGATTAAATAATTTCGCCGATGACACTATTGTGTCCAAAGGCGATTTGGTTACCCTCAGATAGGATACAATCCAAATTGAGGTTTTTTAGTTTGTTGTTGTTGTTGAAGAAAGGCCTTGGGATTCCAAGGCCTTTCTTGTATTCTTATTAGTCCATTTAGTTGGCAGAGTATTAATTAAAAAGCGCATTATCTTCATCGGAACACTTGTCTTTATTAGAGTTTGTAATTCTTGCTTTCCAATTATATTTTTCAATTGAGCTTTTATTGTTTAAATCTTATTCTTAAATTGTGGCGTTATACCTCATTTAAAAGTTAAACTATGAAGCCGTCAACGGAACTGTTTAAACTCGTGAAATCTTTGACTAAGTCAGAGAAGCGATTTTTTAAACTCTCTTCATCTCTTCAATCCGGCGAGAAAAATTATCTCAAGATCTTCGATTATATCGAGCATCAATCGTCATATGATGAAAATGCCCTGAAAGAGGAGTTCGGAAATCAAACGTTTATTAAACACCTTCCATCGGAAAAGAATCATTTGTACAAATTGATTCTGAAAAGCTTAAGGTCTTATTACAGCGAGCAAAGTATTAGTAGTTCTCTCAAGCAAGAAATTAAGAATGTCGAAATTCTTTACAATAAGGCGTTGTACAAGGAATGCGAAAAGTTTGTTGGTAGAGCAAAACAAACAGCAAAGCGATATGAGAAGTTCTATTACTGGTTTGAATTAATTGGATGGGAAAAGAAATTACTTGAATCAGCATATGAATCAGGTGAATTCTCAACTGATTTGGATAAGCTAGTGGAAGAAGAGGAACGCGTAATTGCCAAACTCAGAAACTTGGCCGAATACACCGTTATTTATTCCAAAATCAATTTGATTTTTAGATCTGGTGGGTTTACTAGAAATGAAAAAGAAAGAAAAGTCGTTGAGGATATTGCCGATTACCATTTGATTAAAGGAAAGAATACTGCATTATCTACAAAAGCAGCTTCGATCTGTTATTATATTAAAGGACTTTGTGCAGCGACAAATAGAAATTATAGAGATAGCTTCCAATTTTTCAATAGAACTCAAGAGATATTAGATAACAACTCATACATTAAATTGGATACAGGACAGCGTTATGTCAATACCCTTTTTCACTTGTTAAGATGTCATATTGACAATAAAGACTTTGATCAAGCACAAGAACTCATTCTAACTATAAGAAGCTTACATGGGAAGAAAGGATTCAATTCCGTTGATATTTCGGTGCGAATTTTCGCGAACACTTACAATCAAGAACTTGTATTGCTCCATTCTTTGGGTGAATTTGATAAAAGCGTTGAGCTCATAACGGAAATCGAAAAGCAACAAGTTCTTTACGATGGGAAAATAAGTAAAGAAATGGAAGTACTATTGACCTATAATAAGGCATATAGCTATTTTGGAACTGGAGATTATAAAAAGGCCCTTCAATATATTAACGAGGTTCTTAACGATAACGAGCAAAATTTACGTCAAGATATTTACAGCTTCACGAGGTTGTTTAATGTTGTAATTCATTATGAATTAAGGAATTACGACTTTCTGGAATACGTCGTTAAGTCAACGAACAGGTATTTAAGTAAGCAAGAACGGGATTATCAAGTTGAAAACGTATGTATTAAGAGTATTCGTAAGCTTGCTAAAACGGTTGAGTCTGTGAATCGTATTGAGGTTTTCGAGAAAATGGAATCGGAAATTTCTGAATTATTGAAGGATCATAATGAACGTGTCGTTTTAGAGTATTTCGATATTTCTTCGTGGGTTCAAAGTAAAATAAAAAAGATTTCTTTCGAGGAACAGATAAAGGTCAATCTAAAGGAGCTATAATATCCTTTTGTTTTTCTATTTTTGGTGTCTTAAAAGCACGTATTCCTTATTAAATTATGGCTCAAAAATACACTACAAGAGAAGAGGATTATTCCAAATGGTACAATGAGATAGTTCAAAGAGCTGATCTTGCGGAGAATTCAGATGTAAGAGGTTGTATGGTGATTAAGCCATATGGTTACGCGATCTGGGAAAAAATGAAAGATATCTTGGATGCAAAATTCAAGGAAACTGGACATTCAAACGCTTACTTCCCAATATTCATTCCTAAAAGCTTATTCGAAGCAGAAGAAAAAAATGCTGAAGGATTTGCAAAAGAATGTGCAGTAGTAACACATCACAGACTAATTAACGACCCAAATAACAAAGGAAAACTTATCGTTGATCCTGCGGCAAAACTTCAGGAGGAATTGATTGTTCGTCCAACAAGTGAGGCAATTATTTGGAGTACTTATCGGAGGTGGATTCAATCTTATCGTGATTTGCCTATACTTATTAATCAATGGGCAAATGTAGTTCGCTGGGAGATGCGTACACGGATCTTTCTAAGGACTACCGAGTTTTTATGGCAAGAAGGACATACTGCTCATCAAACGAAAGCTGAAGCGTTAGCTGAAGCGGAGTTGATGAATAATATTTATGCTGATTTTGCTGAGGAATCGATGGCGATGCCAGTTATAAAAGGAGCGAAATCGGATAGTGAACGATTTGCAGGTGCCGATGCTACATATACGATTGAGGCTATGATGCAAGATGGTAAAGCTTTGCAGGCTGGGACTTCACACTTTTTAGGTCAGAATTTCGCGAAGGCATTTGATGTGAAATTTGCTGATAAAGAAGGAAAAAAAGAATACGTTTGGGCAACATCATGGGGTGTTTCTACTCGATTAATGGGAGCTTTGATTATGACCCATTCGGATGATGAAGGATTGGTTTTGCCTCCTGCATTAGCACCAATTCAAGTAGTAGCTATTCCAATTTATAAGACAGATGAAGATTTGGCTGCAATTTCAGAGAGAATCAATGAACTAGGAGCGAAGTTGAAAGCAAAAGGGATTTCATTCAAATTTGATAATGATGATAACCGACGTCCAGGTTGGAAATTTGCTGAATATGAAGCAAAAGGGGTTCCGGTTCGATTGGCAATGGGGATGAGGGATTTCGAAAATGGGAAAATCGAAGTTGCCAGGAGAGATAATAAGACAAAAGAGATTGTAACCTTTGATGGGGTTGATTCTAATATTGAGGCATTATTGGAAGATATTCAATCCAACTTGTACAATAGAGCGTTGGAATTCAGAAAGAATAATATTCGCCCAATCGATTCTTACGATGAGTTTAAGGCAAAGGTAAAGTCTGAGGGAGGCTTCTTTTTGGCACATTGGGATGGCACTGAAGAAACTGAGAAACAAATCAAAGATGAGACAAAGGCGACAATCCGATGTATTCCTTTTGACAGAGAAGAGGAAGCAGGAGTTTGTATGGTGACTGGAAAGCCGTCCGCTGGGCGTGTTGTTTTTGCAAAAGCTTATTAAAATGGTTGAAAAGGATGTACGTTCGAAGATTATTGATTTATTAATCAATAAGGCTGCTGTTAAGCAAGATGTAGCTGACTATTCTGAGGAAATCCTTGGGCAATTTAAAGAAGCAATTCAAACTGAGATTGCGGCATTTAGAAAAGAGGTCAATGACAACCGAATTCGCTTAAAATTTGATAACAAGGGAAGCCATGAGTTTATCGCTTATATCGGAAGTGATGTTTTAGTTTTCCAATTGCACCGAAATATCTTTAGACTTCAAGATGATGACCCTTTATGGGAAACAGATTATTTGAAAGAAAATGGCGCGAATGGCTATTTTGGAATGATAAATATCTATAATTTTTTAGCTGAATCATACGAGAAAAACAGATTCAATGACGCTGGATATTTGATAGGACGTGTCTTTATGAACCACGAAAAGAATTGCATGGTAGAAGGGAAGGGTGATCTTGGAGACTTATTTAAAGATCTCGAAAACAGTAAGATGACTCCAGATTTAATTCGTGACATTGTTCAAAGTGCTATTGCATTTGCCGTCGGTTTTGATTTGATTACTCCACCTTACGATTTGGTACAAGAAGTTACAGTAATGCAAGTCCAAGAAGTCAGCTCTGATCTTCAAATTGCGACAGGTAAAAGACTAGGATTCAAGTTCTCCAAAGAGGGAGGTGATATTTTTTAAGAAAAAATCGTTGAAACCGTTTGTCATTAAAGAATTTCACTTTATATTTGCACTCCCAAAACGGGGATATTGAAATATTATTTGGCCCATTCGTCTAGTGGTTAGGACGCCAGGTTTTCATCCTGGAAACAGGAGTTCGATTCTCCTATGGGCTACAGTAAATTAAGAGTTTAAAAAAGAGAGAAAATATGGCAAATCATAAGTCAGCATTAAAGAGAATTAGATCGAGCGAGACTAAAAGACTTCGTAACAAGTATCAACACAAGACAATGCGTAACGCAATTCGTACGTTAAGAGAATTGACAAGCAAGAAAGATGCTGAGAAAATGTTGTCTTCAGTTGTTACAATGATTGATAAATTGGCTAAAACAAACGTTATTCACAAGAATAAAGCGGCTAATTTAAAATCTGGACTTCAAGTTAAGATTAACAACCTTTAGTCTTACCAATTTAAGATCTTATATGGGGCTCCTGATTATGTCGGGCTGCCCCTTTTTTTGTATAAATTTACGTTCGAAAGAAAGCGCATGAAAAAAATAACCTTCGTTTTTATGTTTCTTAGCTCGTTATCCTTGCTTGGTCAGATCGACCTTGAGCCTGATACAGTGCGCTATGAGCAGAACACTGGAGGTGCTATTGATACATTCGATATCAGCATTGCAGACCTTCCTGTAGCCTTCGAAGGTGGAAGGTCAATTCTTAGCTTAAAGGGGTTGTCGACGATGAGTCTTTACGATGATTTAAGCTCTCGCAAGTTTCAAAGATTTTCAAAATTTGACCCATTGAAATTTTCAGCAATTCCTCATTTAGGTTTTGCTTATTCATTTGGAGGTCAGGGGGCTCAATTTGTTCGATTGGATTATAGCCAAGCATTTTCTGATCATTTTCTATTCAATTTAAAGTACAGCCGAAATTCAGGAATCGGATTCATCCAGAACTCAGGGTATAGCGAAAACAACCTCAGAGCACAACTGCAAAGAGATGCAAAGCGCTATAGCTTTCAATTAAAAGCGAGTTTCCAGTCATGGGCTTTAGCACATTCGGGAGGAGTAGAGAATACCGTCTCTAATTATGAAATAATAGATACTCTAGGCTTAGAATTTGCCTCCGTAAATAAATTAGACGCAAGCAGTTCTCTAAAGCTAGGCTCCGTCTATCTAAAAAATTACTTAAACTTTAGTCCTGATTCATTGAACCATTTCGGTTTAACGACGCATCATCATTATACTATTACGAACCGTGAGTATTTAGAGACGGCTGTTGACTTCCATCTCATATACGATACGATTCACCTCGATTCGACTGCAACCAGAGATCAATTTAATTGGGCTAGAATTCGAAATGCAGCTGGAACTTATTATTCGAATCGTAAATCGAAATTCTACTTGGATGCCTTGATAGAACACGGCTATTGGAATTTTCAAAATTTAGGAGTGAATAGAGATACAAATGAAATCAGCTTTGTAACGAATGCTAGAATAAAAATAAAAGACTTTGTTTTAACGAATGAAGCCCGTTTGAACTTATTGGGAGCGTTTAATGAATGGAGTGAAGAGGCTCGGTTCAAATATCAAAAAGGCGACCTTAAAGTAAGTGGTGGTTTTATGTTGAAGAACACTGCTCCTGAGCCATTTCAACGATCCTATTTTGCCAATAACTTTAGTTATTCATTGGGTAACATAGGGAAACAGACATCAATGAGAGTAGGAGGAGGCTTGAATTGGAATGTGAAAGATTCCAATTTTAATTTCGGAGTGAGTGCCAATTTTAATTCATTTTCGTCTACGTATATTTTTGACGGGTACACATGGCGCAATGATTCGTTGAATTTATTTTCGTATGGTTCTATTAAGGCTAAGGCTCAATTGGTACTTGGGAATTTTAATATTCTTCCAACAGTGGTTTATTCATTTGATAATAACGGATACTTACCAACTTTCCAAATGTATTCTCGGATCTTCTTTAAAGGTAGATTGTTTGAGGCTAAGAAATTAGAAGTTCTGTTCGGGGTAGATGCTTCCTATACCACTAAGTTCAACAATAGAGTTTATGTTCCAGCTATGGAGACATATAACATGTTCGTCACTTCAGGGACAAACCAAACAGGATCAATTTTCAACCTTCATGCATTTGCCTCTTTTGGAATTGAGGAGTTTAGGTTCTATGTTAGGTACGAAAACATAGGATATTACTGGAGTGACAAGACAAATGAAGAGCAGTTTGGTTATCCAATTGCATCAGCTCGTCTTAGAGTAGGGGTGACTTGGGATTTCTTTAATTAGATATAAAAAAAAGGGAAAGCAGCAAAGTTAAACTTTACTGCTTTCCATACCTAACCTACCTTTTACAACTAAACCTGCCGTTAAAGTAGCCAATAAATCGGTTTAGTATGGTCTATTGAAAGGGTAGTTGAATATTCCCTATGTTTCATCGATTATTTTGCACTAGAGAAATAGAATTTGATTCATCAAAAAGTTTCAACTTAGGATATTCATATGAGAGTCAATCGATTGATTACTCTACCATTCAATATTACCTAAGTCGGAGAATGAAAAATATCAAAAACGTACTCTTTTTATTAACTTAGCCGCAAAAAATCAGAAGTATGAAATTATTGGAAGATAAAGTTGTTTTAATTACTGGAGCCTCAAGAGGAATTGGTAAAGCGATTGCGGAAGAATGTGTTAAACACGGAGCTAAGGTTGCATTTACATATCTTTCTTCAGTTGATAGAGCTAAGGCTTTAGAAGCAGAATTATCATCGAATGGGGGAATGGTTAAAGGTTTTAAATCTGATGCTTCGAAGTTCGACGAAGCGCAAACGTTAGTTGATCAAGTGGTTGAAGAATTTGGGACAATTGATGTACTTATAAATAATGCGGGAATTACAAGAGATACTTTGCTAATGCGTATGAGCGAAGAACAATGGGATGATGTGATGAATACGAACCTGAAATCCGCATTTAACTTGACTAAGGCGGTTCAGCGACCAATGCTTAAAGCTAGAAAAGGATCAATTATCAATATGTCCTCTGTTGTTGGTGTTAGCGGAAACGCAGGTCAATCGAACTATGCTGCTTCAAAAGCAGGGTTGATAGGATTCTCAAAATCTATTGCTCAAGAGTTAGGGTCAAGAAGTATTCGTTGTAATGCAATTGCACCGGGATTCATTGAAACAGAAATGACAGCGGAATTGGACGAGGCTGTTGTAGCAGGATGGAGAAAAGCTATTCCTTTAAGGAGAGGTGGAACCCCTAAAGATGTTGCTGATTTAGCGGTGTTCTTGGGGTCAGACATGTCGAACTACATTACCGGACAAACAATTAATGTTTGTGGAGGTATGTTGATGTAAGAAGAAAGACATAATATAAATATTAAGCTCCTGTTTCGATTAGTCGGCGATAGGGGCTTTTTTATTGGGACGTATTTTGTTTGAAGCTCTTGCTATTCCATTAAGAATATGACGAAGAACATCAAAGTAGAGCATAACGTATGATAAAATCGAAATGACCCAAATAACGATCATGTTGATTTGGAAAGTGCTATATCTCTTGGCAAATAAGTATTTGTAAGGTGCGAAAAAGTGTGTGTTAAAGAAACTTACTTTTTGAGGGTCATTAAAAATGGGATCATCATTTTGGTGTAATTCACCAGGAGTTATAATGATCTTGTTTTTCTCCATTTTATTCGTGACAAGATTGTTCAGGCTTTCATTCTGATACATGTCCTCAAGTTTTCTGTACTCTTTTGCACCCGTTTTATCAATGAATTTTTCAATTGCTCTTTTCTCAACAGTCATTGTATTGATCCATTGCAAGCGAAGTGTGTCCAGGAAAGAATCGATATTTGCGAAATCTTTTTCTGAAGTCATAGATTTCGTCGCTAGATCATTGAAGCAGCCCTTACATTTCCAATTCCCCCAAAGTACATTTTCCTTTAAAAGTTCATTTGTCATCGTAAGCTTAGCATTCGCTACAATTTCTTTATTATAATCTTTTGCATTGAGCATGATGCTCTTCTCTGATAGAATTTCAGGGAGCCAGTAATCCTTTTTCCATTGAGCGTTACTCAATAGTACTTCATGGTCAAAAATCTTTTTTGACAATTCATTTTGACTGGCCTGTTCAACAGTTAAGGCTTCATAGGCCCATCTAGATACCATCATGTTTCCAACCCAAGGAACCTTCGTAGCATCAGATAAGGACGGGTGTAGTTTGTCGAACTTAACGATAACCCCACTGAATAATAACTGCGGAATAATCAGTAATGGAACTATTATATAGATGACTTTGGCCGAGTTGAAAGCGCTTGAGATATTAAGTCCAGCGATATTGGAAACACAGGCAGTTGAAAACAATACCATCCAGTATTCAAACCACATTCCTTGAATTTCAAGAATAGAATTCCCGATAAGGACGAATGTCAGTGATTGTATGGCAGAAATGGAAAATAAGATTGAGATTTTAGATAGCAAATAGCTATTCCTTGAAAGGTTTATGAATTTTTCTCGACTTAATATTTCTTTATCCTTATTAATCTCTTCTGCGGAAACAGTTAAGCCAAGAAATATTGAAACTATGATTGAAATGAAAATGTATTGAGGAATGTTCTCGTTGCTATAATACGAATAGCTCTCAATTCCATTGCGCCAATCAAAATACTTAATGAAAAAGGAAAGAATTAATGCTAGGG
>JABSPC010000191.1 GCA_013215515.1 Crocinitomicaceae bacterium | reverse complement strand
TTTAACTAATTAGCCAAAACTTTGGCTTTGGGGTTTAATTTTCTCTTTATAAAACTGCAAAACAAATTTTTGGCGGTGCTTATTAATTGCTTTACTGTTTCAAATTACTACCAACTGCCCTATGAAATATAGATGACCTAAGCTTCAATCAAAAATAATGAATTCATCAGACTTTTGCCTATTTAATTCTGTTAACCGTAATTAAATATTTAATCTTATTGTTTGCCAAGGCATCGTTTAAAACACCTCTCTATACTTGCATTGGAAAGCCTTAGTGTTTCAGCTTACCCTCTATCGAAGTTCTTAGATTTGATCAATTAATTCTGATCCTTTGGAATTATTTCGATGTTGGGGTGGTAGATATTTAAAATGCTTCATTAAGTAATTCGGGTATTTCAAGAGTATCATAATTTCTACGAGGACTAAGTTGATGGTCCAGCTGCTCCAAGCTAGTACTAAATACGTTTCCTTAGGTTCAAGGTGAATATTGTATACATCGAGTAAGTAGGCGATAAACCGCAACGAAATAGCCGAGAGTGTTAAAGCGTAGCTTCTCAGGTTCCATTTTATGTGATTCAGAACATCCCCCTTTCTAATTTTTCGATAGGAAATCCATGTGAACAGAATCCAAAGAGTTGATAGAATAACAAAACTGGATTGTGTTGGGCGTCCTCCGTTTGCATACAATGACATTATAAATGCCGTAGGTCCAGTAATGAACAGTACTACGATCACATAGCAGTACCCCGTGACTTTGTGAATTTTCGGCTTGTGTTTTATAATCCACCTATTGAATTGTAGAAGCCCCGCGACAATTGCAATTGGGCTGGTAAATACGTGAATGTAAAAACTATACCGCCAAGGCCTGATGTGATAGATGAGCTGTTTGGTTTCGAGAAAGTCAACATCTCTTTCTAATGCCGTAAACGGTAATGAAAGAAGAATGAGCAAATACGAAGCGTACGCGATGATTAGAAACGCGCCTAAATTAAGAGAACCTTGAAGGATTGATTTTAATTTCATCTAGTACATCCCCACCCACAATTGATGCTTCCCTTTTCCTTTTAAAGAATACTCTCCATATTCTTGGTCTACAATGTCAAGCTCAAGTGTGTTATTTGGGAAAATCGCATTCGTTTCCCAGTTAATCGTGACGTGACTTCCTTTTAGTGACCACGATCCTCTTAGTTCTTTCATTTGATCCATGGCTCGTTCCTCGTCATCATAATCAAGGTCTTTGTAATAATTCAAAATTACTAAGCCATCATCCTTAAACGAATATTCACCAATGGAATCCCGCATGTAATCGAATACATTTGCAAAATTGGAAATGGTTATTTCATCTTCACCGTAACGATGACCTTGATTTGTTACTATTCTCTTTAATTTGAATTCTTGCCTTGGAACTTTACCGCTGTTAGACTCCCAAGAACCAAATGGTGAATCGTCATTGCCAATAAACTTAATAGTAAACACACCATCAAATTCGTTGTCTCCTGGTTCATTCATTACCAATTGAACAGTGTCCCCCTTTCGTGATACTTTACCCGTAATATTTCGTTGTAGTCCTTTGTGAATGTTATATCCAATTGCATTCTTTTTACTGATGTAATTCAATATTATTCGAATATCAGACCCGCCAAACCCGCCTACATACATTCCTTGAAGCGTGTCATAATCATAGAGGTCTTCGTCTGGAATTATAGGTTCTACCATATTAACGGTAACCTCTTGTTTTACTTTAGGCGTTTCAGAACAGGAAAAAAGTATAAGAGATAAAATGCAAATTGAGAAGATAACGCGCATGGTTTCAGTAGATATTGGTTCTGTGATAAATCTACGAAATTCTACTCAAACAGGGATATGGCTTTCTTAAAATAAAATTGATCACGATCACTGCTTTCTATTATAAGCGGGCTTAAATACAAGTCGGGTTGCTTTATTGCTCCTGGATCGCCTTCGCGTTCCAGATGAGAATAGAACGTATTTGGATTGATGGCGATTAAAAAACCAGATTGCGGTAACTTTACCAATAGCGTTCCAGCGTTTCCAGCGTAGAAACTTCCCCCAGCTGGTCGCCCAATAATCTTAGCTTTGCTCAGTGTTTTTAAATGGCAAGCTAATATCGCTGCAGATGAAAATGTTCCTTCGTCGGTGATAACGACTATTTTTCCTTTATATATAAGATTCGTGTCTAAAGATTCAGTTTCTTGAATTCCCTCATTGAAGGATCCGCGTTCCATTTTTTTCTTTTGCTGATAACTCATCAAAGTATGACGTAGGTAGTGAATGTTAATCTTGTTAACATATTTCCGATTCTTGCGGGTGTTTGGTTTTTCAATAATGTACTTCCCTAGGTTCACACCTTTGCCAACCAGATATTTCATAAAGGAGTACTGCATTACACCTCCGGTATTACCTCTTAGATCGACAACAAGTTTATTGATTTTTCGCTCACTTAATTTTTTGAATGCTTGTTCTAGAAAGTATTCATAATCAGCACCATTGGATGATGTGAATGATTTAAACCTGAAGTAACCGTATTTGTTTCTAAGAATTTTAAACTTTCCATGATTCTGTTCTGAAGCGTAATATTCACCGGATAACATAACCAACCGGTTATTCATTGAGTGTACTGGAGCCGATCCAGTTTTATAAACTGCTTCAATAGTATCATTTTGAAGAGAGATGAATTTCACGGGAATTGAATCCTTATCAAACGGAAGCGCCAAGTGTCTATAAAAGTCAAACATTTGACTCGCCTGATAATATTTAAAATCCATTGAGCCTTCATCACTCGAAATGTACTTGCCCATTTCAAGCATCATTTCAGGAACTGTTCTATCATCAATGGAAATAATCTCCGAACCAGGTTCCATCCAATAAGGACCTGCGCCCTTTTCATCCAGAGCCTCTTGATCTTCGTCTGCCAATTCACCAACGACCAGATGACGCCCAATTAAATACATATCAAAGGGAAGTGAATTTCGTTCTCTCAGCCATTCCGTTTTCACCTTATTATTGGCCATGATTTTAGTGTGTCCTCCATGAAGTTTCTCAATGACGATACTGTAAAGTTTGAATTGTTCTAAAAGACTCTTTTCAGAATTCAATTTAGATTTCAAGTCTTTTAAATAATATTGGATACTGTCTTTATCGGAGTGAAGGTCAATTACACCTTCTTTTTGAGTTAAAACAGTTGAAAAAACATTATAATCTTCTTGCTGTTTGGACACAGTCGTGACATACATACTCGACATGAGTATAGCAGCAACTGAAAAAAATAATATTAATCTTAAATTTCTTTTCAATATGATCAAATTACAATTGAATAACGTTTAAGTGACCCTTTGTAACAAGATAACGAAAAATAACTCATTTCATTTTAGCGAGAGCCTGTTTTTTATAGAAGCCTCCTTGCTCAATGATCTTAGTGTAGTATTTTCTTGCCTGTGTTCTTTCGCCAAGCTTATCATAACT
This sequence comes from Crocinitomicaceae bacterium, assembly GCA_013215515.1. GTDB lineage: Bacteria > Bacteroidota > Bacteroidia > Flavobacteriales_D > Crocinitomicaceae > UBA4466. Next base: position 2,097 of record JABSPC010000191.1, on the reverse strand, counting down.
CAAAGCGATCATCCATTGTGATTCTTCATCAAAATTAGAGAAAGGACCATAGATACAGTTCTTGAATGCATCAATTGATTTCTGATATTCTCTAAGGTTGTATAAGCACATTCCAGCATAGAAGTTTGCATTAACGTCATCGTGATAAGTCTCAATCACAGTTTCGAATCGAGTCAAAGCTCTTTTATAACTTCCTTTTGAGAACACTCCAATTGATTTGTCGATGTAACTGCTATATGCAATATCAACGTCTTTCCAGATCGGTTCTGCCGGTTCAGATTCTTTTCCCTCCATGTCTGCAGAAAGTCCAGTCAATACTAAACGTTTTGCTTTTACCGTAGGCTTATAGCGGTAGTTCGAATAATCTACCAACTTCAAATCGTGTAGGTATATTTCCTTTGCGTGGTTATGAACGCGTTCCATTACTGGTGTGGTTGGCTCTTGATAAAGGTTTAAGTACGGAAGCATCTCGACCTCAATTTCTTCTGCTGGCGGCACATAAGTCGATTTCATTTCCTGAAATACTTCCACCATTTTTGAGGGCTTTACTTGTTTACTTTCTGGAGCAACAGTCATTTGCTCAATTTTCTCTGGAATTATTAAGTCAGATTCATCATAAGTGATTTCCTGATCTTCCATCAATGTTGTTATTGTTTCTTTCTTGGCCTGCTGAGGTTCTTTTTTCTCTTCAGTGCCAGAATTATTCAATAGCAACACCGCTGTGATTCCGACAGCAACTAATCCACCTAATATGTAATATCCTGTATACGATGTCGACAAGAATTTACCATCAAGATTTTTCATTGCGGTCGTATCGTACGACAATTGATCCCAACCTTCTATTGCGTCGGATTCAAAAGAACCGGAAGACGATTGCATCTCAATTGAATGTTTAACGCTCTCGTCTGAGGTACTACCATAATTGGTAATGTCCTCACGGCTAAGCCTCGACTTAGAGCCAAACATTTTATATAACCGATTTAAATTCATTTCTACCCTCTAAATTTAATTTCAAATTTCGCTTACCATTCTGTATTGCGCTTTTTACTTTCTTAATGTCTAAGCGCAACATTTCAGTGATTTCTTGGTAAGATTTACTTTCTATGTAAAAGAGCTTTATACACTCCTTTTGCTCTGTCTTCAGGTCTTCAATGGCACCTTCCAATATTTCTAATTGTGCTTCCTTATCAATTTTCAAATCTTGATCATCAGTGTCCTCTAGTTCTTTAGTAATGGATGAAGTCAAATTCCCTTTTTTACGAAGGAGCATTAAACATTCATTCTTTGTTACCATGTATAACCAAGATTTGAAATTGGATATATTATGAGACACCAGTTTTCCTGGTAGTTTTTCGAAGAGATTCATTACTAAATCTTCTGCGTCAAACTTGTTCCTTAGGTACTTCATCGATGTCCCCATCACTAAATGCCCGTACCGTTGATAGTATTCGCCAATGACCTCAGAAGATTGCTTCTTTTTATAAGTCCGCAATAATTCTTCGTCTGTAAGTGTTTTATATTTATTCCTTCTACTAAATAGCATTCGTCATATAAGATGTACTCATTTTCATTATTCCATAAATATATCGTTAAAAGTTTTCTTTACTTACTTCTAAGCAGATGAAAAAAAATGCCCTAATCACATCAGGTGGAGATGCACCAGGTATGAACGCCTGTATTCGCGCAATCGTTAAAACGTGCTTAAATAAAAATATAATTCCTGTAGGTTATTATGATGGCTACAAAGGAGTGATGGAAAATCGGTTTAAAATTGACTTCAGATGACGTTGTTAATATTATTCAACGTGGAGGAACGATTTTAGGTACAATAAGAAGTGAACGATTAAAAACAACAGAAGGTAGACAAGAAACTGTTTCCAATTTGAAGAACAATAATATTGATGGCTTTATATGCATTGGTGGTGATGGATCCTTTGAAGGAGCAAGTCTACTTTCTCAAGAAATGAGTATCCCAGTAATTGGAATTCCTGGAACTATAGATAATGATATGTTTGGTACCGATAGAACTATTGGATTTGATACCGCATTGAATACTGTCATTGAAGCCGTAGATAAGATCAAAGATACAGCAGGAAG
>JABSPC010000190.1 GCA_013215515.1 Crocinitomicaceae bacterium | reverse complement strand
GAAGTGACCCTTCCATAACTTCAGCGTTCTTTCCAATATAAATCGGGCCTGATTTTGTATTTAAAATGGCCGCTTCAACTCTAGCTCCTCCTTCTAAAAAAATCAAATTTGGATCTCCAATAATTGTATTCGTAGATGATAGCTGTACCGTTGTTCTATTCTTTGTAAGTAGTTCAAAATCTTGTTTTAAAATTTCTCCGTTCTTTTCAAATAGATCCCATCTCTTTTCAAGAAGTATCGGCGCACTGACAAGAAGATGTTGCACTTCACTAGAGTCCCCTGACTCAGCAATCCAAATCCCATCAATTTCGAGTCTCTTATTTTTACCAATATTTCTAACTTGATCCGCTATACCTTGATCTGGAATAACACATGCATTTACCCTTATCGCATTGTCTGCCTTCGGAAATTTACCCTGCAAATAATCTTCCGTTGCATAGCTTATTTCCGCCAGAGGAAACAACAACTTCCAGCGTTCTGAATTCGTCATTATCCCAACCCTCAAATCACCTACAGGTCGCGTTAAAGTGAGTGGAGCAAATTCTAGGTGTTTTCCGTTATCGTCTAATTGGATTTTCATTCAGCTGTGCGTGTGTTACGTTTCGAAATGGCGAGCATACAAATAAAGGTAATGAAAGAGTTTAAAATTATGATTTCAAAACCAAATTTATACGCTCCAAATATTCCGGAACCTCCTTTTACAATTCCTGGTGAGCCAGCAGAGTAATACCATAAGAAAAAGGTAATGGCAATAGAAATTAAACTCACATATGGAACCATTTTATCGATGATTGATCGTTTCGTCAAAATCCCAAAAAAGAAGATCCCAATTAGTGGACCATATGTAAAACCTGCGCATTTCATCAGTAATCCTAAAACAGAATCATTGGTCACATATTTTAAAAGGATCACCACGAGAATAATTACGATAGACATTCCAACATGGACTATTTTCCTCGTCTTCACTTCATTTTCAATCGTATTTATTTCCATTGAATTTGAAACATCGAGAAGGTTAGAATTGTCTCCAGCCTCTGCAATATCTGATGTTGACGTCTTTTTACCCACACCCAAAAAATCGATTGAAAAAGACGTTGTTAAAGACGTTAATGCTGAATCTGCGCTTGAATAAGCAGCTGCAATTAACCCTAAAAGAAACAATATTCCTATCATTTTACCAGCAGTGTCGCTCATAGCAATGTTCGAGAAAAGCAAATCGGGTCTGCCATCGAAGTCCACTCCATTTTGAGCAGAATAATACATATACAATAGCGCTCCAAGAAACAAGAAAACCAGATTTACGAAGACCAAAACAAAAGCCATAGAAATCATGTTTTTCTTTGCCTCTTTCAGATTTTTACAACTCAAATTCTTCTGCATCATATCCTGATCCAAACCGGTCATTCCAATCGTAATAAAAATCCCACCTAAGAAATGCTTCAAGAAATGATTGCTACTCATGAAGTCGTCAAAAAAGAAAATTTGCGAGTACTTGCTGTCTGCGACTGCAGAAACGACACTTTGATTATTGGGTAAGTCGAGTGCATTACTTATAAACCATACGGTTAAAAATACTGAAACCAACATAAATGCTGTTTGCAATGTATCGGTCCAAACGATTGTTTTTATTCCTCCACGACTTGTGTAAATCCAAATGAGCAGAACAGATATTATCACGGTAACTGGAAACGGAATCCCCCAATCATCGAACAAGATGGATTGCAATACATTGGCTACCAATAGTAGTCTAAAAGAAGCGCCTAATATCCTAGAAACGAGAAAAAATGTAGCACCCGTTTTATAACTCCAAAACCCAAAACGATCATTTAAATATTCATATATCGAAGTTAAATTCATTCGATAATAAATGGGTAATAGAACATATGCTACTACAAAATAACCGACCAAATAGCCCAGAACGGCTTGCATGTAACTAAATTGATTCCCAGCATCCCCTACCCAACCTGGAACGGAAATAAAGGTAACGCCGCTGAGCGAAGCCCCAATCATTCCAAATGACACAATGTACCAAGGAGATTTACGTTCGCCCAAAAAGAAACTCGAATTGTCTGCTTTTCGAGAAGTTAAAAACGATATCGCTATAAGTACTAGAAAGTAAATAGCGATTACCGATATTATTAATGTCTGTGTCATGAAGTTCTATCTTCTGTAAATTTAATAAACGTTTGAAATTGAAGATTCATTTCCCATTCAATAT
>JABSPC010000019.1 GCA_013215515.1 Crocinitomicaceae bacterium | reverse complement strand
AATGGATTTCATAAGTTGTTGTTGAATTGTTCTTTATCATAATGACAAAGTTAATTCGGTTACAACCAGAGAATTAGAAATTAAGAAAGAAGCTTGAAAAAATCGTTCTACATTAACTCGTCAATAATACGGTCCATTGTGTATCCTTCAGCGTCTGCACGGTAGTTACGAACCAATCGATGTCTCAAAATTGGTTTTGCAACCGCTTTCACGTCTTCAATGTCTGGTGAGTACTTTCCATTCAATGCTGCGTGGCATTTTGCACCAACAATTAAGTATTGAGAAGCTCTTGGACCAGCACCCCAAGTAATAAAGTCTTTCGTTACTTGTGGAGCAGAAGCATCATCAACTCTTGTCTTAGCAACTAATTTAACTGCATATTCTAAAACGTTATCGGCAACTGGGATACGACGAATGAGTTCTTGATATTTTAAAATTTGATCTCCAGAAATGATTCGATTTAGTTCTATTTTACGATCCGTTGTTGTAGCCTTAACAATAGCCAACTCTTCCGTATGTGAGGGGTAATCAACCCAAACATTAAACATAAAACGGTCTAATTGAGCTTCTGGAAGGGGGTAGGTACCTTCTTGTTCAATTGGATTTTGAGTTGCAAGAACAAAGAACGGCGCGTCTAATTTATAAGTTGTTCCTCCTGCCGTAACTGAGCGCTCTTGCATTGCCTCAAGAAGTGCTGCCTGCGTTTTTGGAGGTGTTCTATTGATCTCATCTGCCAGCACAATGTTCGTAAACAACGGACCCTTGATGAATTTGAAGTTTCTTGCATCGTCCAATACTTCCGAACCAATAATATCCGACGGCATTAAATCCGGTGTAAACTGAATTCTATTGAAATCAAGACCTAGGCAGTCTGATATCGTGCTGACTAATAGCGTTTTAGCTAGTCCTGGAACACCAATTAATAAACAGTGACCTCTAGAAAAAATTGAAATTAACACTTGATCAACTACCTCATCTTGTCCAACGATAACTTTATGGATTTCATTTTTTAATTCATGGTAGTCTTTTACTAATTGATCAATTCCTTCTTTATCTGACATTCTATCTATTGTTTTTAGTGCTTTTCTTAAAGTTAATCTTTTACTACAATTTTCAAATAATCTTGATCTTATAGTTGAACCCATTTGTTAACGAAGGCGCAAGATTTAAATTCCTCATCCAATCGGACATAGGCATTTCCAATTTTACTTTGCGTCCAATTCGCTATCATTTTTTGCTTTTTATCATTTTCCGCTGCTCTCTTTATCAAGGCGTAGTCCTCTTTAAGATTCGCTCGGTGCGGAGAAGTCCGTTTCATCAAACGAACTAAACGAACACCCTCTTTACGCTCAACCATATTCGTATAAAGTGTAGCCTCAGAAATGTCATTTGGTTCCATTGAATTCGTTAATAAGTAAATCTGTCTATCAACTTGGTTCAAATCTTCCATACTCCACATTTGATCTCCAGAGATCGGGTTAGTGATAATTCCATTGTTCTTTTTTGTTGCTTCATCGTTTGAGAAAAGCAATACCCCTTGTTCCCAAGTAATTTTACCACTCATTATTTGTTTGTAGCAAGAGTCCATTTTTAACGCTGAAGTTGTGATTGCACTTGGATCAAACTCAGCTACGATCAAAATATGCTGACAGGTATAATCGTCACCTTTTCTATCTAATAGTTTAACAATGTGATATCCATATGCAGACTCGAAAACATCTGACACTTCGTTCTTTTTTAAATTGAATACGGCTGCTTCAAATGGAGGTACCATCATTCCCCGAGATGCTTCGATCTTTCCTCCGTCCTTCGCGCTTCCCGGATCCATAGAATATAGTCTCGCTTGAGTAGAGAAGGTTTTCCCTTTATCGACGATACCTGCTCTGATCTTAGCCAGTTTAGCTCGCGCTCTTTCTTTGTCAACGGACGTGATTTCTGGATAGTGAACAATTTGTTGAAAGCTCAATTGAGAACTAATCAAGGGAATACTATCATATGGAATCGTTTCATAAAATCGCTGAACTTCTCTTGGGGTCACCGAAACACTTGCCGTGATCGTACGTTCCATTTCTTGAGAAAGCAATTGATCTTTAATCACAGTTCTAAATTCACGCTTAATTTCACCAATTGTCTTTCCATAAAAAGCTTCAAGTTTTTGTCGCCCACCTATTTGGGCTTCAATAACCCTAATTCTTTGTTCCATTTCAGCATCAACTTGTTCATCAGATATAACAATACTATCTAGTGCTGCTTGATTCAATAATAATTTTTGAAACATCAATTCTTCAAGAATCTGGCAATCCATTTCTGGAGTTATTTCTACTTCAGCCTGCATTGCTTGAATTTTTTGCCCCTGAATGTCAGAAAGTAGGATAATGTAGTCTCCGATTTGTGCAACAATTTTGTCGATAGTTTGCTGAGCATTAGATGTAAAGCTCAACATCATTACTGTGCTAATTATAAATAGTGACTTCATGTTTCTTTTTTAAATCTTTAATCAATTTTGCCTCGCTTTTTTCTCGAAGGTCGTTCAACCTCTTTGAAACAATAATGCCATGGATTTGATCTTTTAGGAAATCCAAGGGCGGAGCCTCATCTTTTAATTTATAATCAATGATATTTAAAAAATACCAGTGTTCCTCATCAGAAAAGTACGTCTTTGTTCTGTTCAAAACGATATTATCGATATTGTATTTTGTTAGAGGAATATCTTCAGTTATTTTATCGAAGTAAGCCCAAACAGAATCATCGAAATAATAGTTCTCCGCATAAAGTTTAGCATAAGAATTTATTTCGGCGAGGTCTTTATCATTTTTTAACAGGTAATTGATGTGAACCTCTTCTGATTTAAAATCAAGATCTTTTGGTATTTTAAGATATAAAGCCTTAACGATATAGTCGTTTAAAATGAATTCATCCTTATGAGAGTCGTAATAGGCTTGAGATTCTTCAATGCTGACAATTGTGTCAAGAGATTCCCTGATTTTAATTTCTTCTAAATAAAATTTAGCCAAATCGCCTTGATCCATTTGGGATCTCAATTGAACGAGTTTCCATTTATTTGGATCAGTTTCTTTAAGTTCTTGACTAAAAATTTCGTTATCGCACCATTCATGGATAAACTCACGGTACTGTTCTTTGTCTTTTGAGTCGTAGCCCAGGTGTTTCATCAATACTAGAGCATCCGATTCAGTTAATTCAGATTCTCCAACGCGAGCAACCACCTTGCCCTCCTCAGCACAGGCCGTTAGAAAACAAAACAGGCCGACAAAAATGCCAGCCTGAAATAGATATTTTGTTTGTCTATTCACCAATTGAGTATAGTGCCTCTTTATTGATGTTAACAGTATGTTTTTTTCTTAATTCCTTCAACCATTCTTGTTCAAGATAGTTTTGGTAGTCAGAAGTTATTGCACCTTTAGCTTCTCCGAATTCTTTTTCTGAAGGCTCAAGAATTTCATCAACTCGAATAACGTAGAATTTACCGTCGTATTCGTAAACTTCATTAACTCCCATGCCTAAATTTTGCTCTTTTAAGTAACGCGTTTTAGAAGTGTCAAATTTTGAATTTCTGTGACGAACATTCAATTCACTTTCTCCATTCACAAGACCAACAACTTGAACTACTTCAAGTGTATCAGCTCCTTCTGAAGTCAATAAACTAAAAACTGTTTTTGCAGCTTCAGCAGTATAGCATTCGAATATGTCCGAATTTAAACGTGTTCCCCAAATGTAATCTCCTTTGTGTCCAGCATGGAATTCTTTTAAACCAGTTGTATCTTTCATCGCCTTGTTCCAAACCAAATCAGACATTACCTCATACAATAAGATTCCATCATGGTATTCGGTAACTAAAGCTTTATAAGCAGGATACTTTCCAGTAAGTTTTGATTCTTCGTAGTCTAAGATTGCATTCTTTTCCCAAATCTTATATTGATTGTCAACCAGAACATTCATAGAACCGTTTTGGCGAATTCCTCTATGACTGCTTGCTAGAAACTCAGCAAACTCTTTAGAAGTAAATTTCTTTTTATCCAATTTGAAAAGAGGCTTATTCTTAGTCACTTGATCAGCGCTAAATTTACCTTGGAAATAAGTAGAATCTAAATTTTCGTAGAACCACTTTAAGCCTTTTTTAGCTTTACTTTTGTATTTATACTCAACTTTCAATTTCGAAACGAATGAGTTTTGAGTTTGTTTAGAACGTTCATCTTTAGCTACTCGAGACGATAAGTTATCTTCTAACTTATCAAATTTAGGTACAGGACTCCATTTTAAACGTTTTACAATGTGAAAACCGTAAGCTGTTTTAACCGGTTTACTGAAATCACCATCATTTTCCAAGGCAAATGCAGCATCTTCAAAAGCAGGAACCATACGCGTTGTCGATCCAGTTCCGAATGCTGGAAGCTTTCCTTGTTTATCAACAGAAGAAGGATCATCAGAAAATTTCTTTACCAACTCTTCAAAGTTTCCTCCATTGTTGAGTAAGTCATAAATTTCGTTGATTTTATTACGAGTATCATCCATTACCTCTGGACCGTCAGATTCTCTTGCTGAAACCATAATGTGTGCAGTTTCAATGCTACCACGTGCAGCACGCTTATCGTCTACTTTTAATATGTGGTATCCGAAGCGAGTTCTAAATGGCATAGAAACCTTTCCTACTTCAGTTTTGTACGCTTTATCTTCAAATTGGTAAACCATTTGGAATGCAGTAAAGTATCCAAGGTCACCTGAATTGTTCGCTGCAGATGGATCTTGAGAAGAAGTTTTAGCTACAGTAGCAAAATCTTCACCTCCTTCGATTTTTCTTTTGAGTTGCATGATTTGGTTCCAAGCTCCAATAGTATCCTTAGGCGAAGCTTTAGGATTTACTTTTATTAAAATGTGAGAAGCACGAACTTCATTTGCAGTTCTATAGTAAGCTTCTTTAACTAAAGCCTCTGTTTTCAATGAGTCTACCAAATAGGGTAGTGCCAATTGTTTCGTGTAGCCTCTTAATTCCTTTACTAGTTTTGGAATAGTACCGTAGCCTAAATTTTCTGCCTCAGCTACTTTGAGTTTAAATTTGGTAAACAATTCAACGTATTCATCAAGCGATTGTTTATCATACTTAGGGTCGTTGTTGTTCTTTAAATAGATCTGAAGAAATTCAGTTTTCGTGATTTCCTTATCGTCAATTGTCATGATAACTGGATCTTCTTGACTAAACGTTGATGATCCTAAAACCAAGGTGATTGCTAAAACAATAAATTTATTCATAGTGTATTTTAAATTATGGACTGCCAAATATAACGTCTTAAGTCCTATTAACGTTTGGTTTGAATTTATTTTATGCTGTAATTTGGTGCTTCTCTTGTTATCGTAACGTCATGTGGATGACTTTCAAGGACTCCAGCGCTTGTAATTCTTACAAATTTTGATCCCTTTAAGGTATTGATGTTTGCAGCGCCACAGTATCCCATTCCAGATCTAAGTCCACCGGTGATTTGATACATTACTTCGTCTAACCTCCCTTTGAACGGTACACGTCCAGAGATTCCTTCAGGAACTAATTTCTTATCATCATTTTCGTCTGCTTGAAAGTATCTGTCTTTGGATCCTTTTTGCATTGCTTCGATAGATCCCATTCCTCGATATGTTTTGAATTTTCTTCCTTGGAAAATAATCGTTTCTCCTGGTGATTCTTCAACTCCAGCGAACATTGAACCAACCATTACAGTATCTGCTCCTGCGGCAATTGCTTTAACAATATCTCCAGTATATCTAATTCCTCCATCGGCGATAACTGGAACACCTGTTCCCTCTAATGCTATTGCGACATCACTGACAGCAGACAACTGAGGTACACCAACACCAGCGATAATACGAGTTGTACATATCGAACCAGGTCCAATACCAACTTTAACTGCATCTGCTCCAGCTTCAACTAAAAAGAGTGCAGCTTCAGGAGTTGCAATATTTCCAGCAATTACATCTATATCTGGATATTTGGCTTTTAATTCTCTCAACTTTGCACCGAATGTTGCAGTGTGTCCATGAGCTGTATCCATTACTATTGCATCAACACTAGCCTCAACCAATGCATCAACTCTTTCCATAGTATCGTTTGTAACCCCTACTGCCGCAGCCACTCTTAATCTACCGTAAGTGTCTTTACAAGAATTAGGATGCTCCTTTACCTTTATAATATCTCTAAATGTGATAAGTCCGATCAATTTATAGTCGTCGTCAATCACAGGTAATTTTTCAATTTTGTTTTTCTGTAATATGGATTCAGCAGTAGTAAGGCTTGTATTCTCAACTGTTGTAATAATGTTTTCAGAAGTCATTACTTCAATGATAGGTCGTGTTAGATTTTTTTCAAATCTCAAGTCACGGTTCGTTACGATACCTTTTAGAGTTCCATCTTTGTCTATAACAGGGATACCACCAATTTTATTCTCCTCCATTATTCGCAATGCATCTGCAACAACTGCATTTTCAGCCAATGTAACAGGGTCGAGGATCATTCCACTTTCAGAGCGCTTCACTTTTCTTACTTGAAGGGCCTGTTGTTCAATCGACATGTTTTTGTGAATAACGCCAATCCCACCCTGTTGTGCAATTGCAATCGCAAGGCTGGATTCAGTTACTGTATCCATTGCTGCAGAAATAATTGGAGACGTTACTTCTATGTTTCTTGTGAGTTTACTTTTTAATTCTACTTGGTTCGGAAGAACTTCTGAAAAAGCTGGAACGAGTAGTACATCGTCGTAGGTTAAACCTTCTTTGATTTCGGAGATGTTTGAGAGTGCCATATTTGAACCTATTTTTAGAAAAAAAATTCTTGCAAAAGTACGCATAATATATTGAGTTTTAGCTACTTTTTTTGATTATAAATGAAGATCAAATGTCAGTTGAAGGATGTTGTATAATGATCAAAGTAGAGGGCTAATAATTCTATTTCCTGAAAGAATTATAGAAAGTAACTTTCAGAAAAAGACGAAGGGCTCCCAGATCATAGCGACGGCTCAAATAACCAGTGAATCAGCCATACATACCGGAGAATAGATAGAGAATTATAATTGATTTATTGTTCGAGCAAAGGATTGTCTTTAAGCCTTGATTTACATGTGGTTAAGGAGGTGTTATTATCCCTAAAGGCTACTATACATCGGAATAAATATTGGCAATTATTAAATTACTATTTTCAAATTTTACAGTTTTAGCGTTGAATTGTTACTCGCAACAAACTTACATTCCTGATGATAACTTTGAAATCTTCCTTGAAGGAAATGGAATGAGGAATGGTATACCGAATGATGACTTTGTTACTACCTCGAACATTAGTGTTGTATACTCTTTAAATGCCACGATTTGCCTACCATTAACTTGTATTGAAGTGGATGACATGTCATTGTTTACCTCTGCTTGGATTTTTATTGACCCGCAAACGTCTTTAAGTACAGCCTGCGCCAGTGTGGGAGTTGCAGAGTTGAATACATCTCCAAAACAATTTGTGCAAATAGTTGACTTAATGGGGAGAGCGACTTCGTTTACATCCAATAAACCTCTCATTTATATGTACTCAGATGGAACTGTGGAAAAGGTATTCGTTCTTGAATGAAAAATAAAGAGGAGAAATTATTGGCAAGACCTTGTAATTAAACATTGGTATGAACGTTGTTTATGTTAAAGAAATCAAATTCTTTTTGCTGAATTGATTATATTAGTTACCCTTGTGAAGTATATTAAATGAAAATATTGAAAAACGCATTAATCTTTTTGTTCGCTCTTGCTCCTTTGATGGGGATGGCTCAGGAGGCTGATACTATTTATTTGGACTCAAATCTAATTCAGTTATCAGGAGTGGTAATTAATGAAGAAGATTTAGAGACAATGCCTTATACCACTGTTTTTGACAAGACGGTTCGAACAGGTGTAATAGCTGATTATTACGGTTATTTTTCAACAGTAGTCTATCCTGGGGACACTTTGTACTTCACTTACTTCGGCTATAAAACTTCAACGTTTATCGTTCCTGACTCATTGGAAGACAATCGGTATTCAATTATTCAAATGCTCCAAAGGGATACTTTGAATTTACCTGAAGTTGTTGTTTATCCGTGGCCTTCGAAAGAGGACTTTGCACGTGCTTTTGTTGAAATGAGACCTTATG
>JABSPC010000189.1 GCA_013215515.1 Crocinitomicaceae bacterium | reverse complement strand
TTAGTAGGATCAGGACAGACAGGAAACGAAGGTTATGGAGAAGAAGGTTTAGTAGGATCGGAAGAAACAGGAAACGAAGGTTCTGGAGAGAAACCGAGAGATGAAAATACCGATCCAATAGTTGACAGTCCAGCAGCTGAGGACTTAACACCAGATGCACTGGTGTTAAGTCCTTGGAGCTTGCAGTTTTCAGTAGGAGGGAACTACATCACTAAAAACAGTATTACAGGAACTCCTGAATCCATTGCAATTCGAGAAACACAAGAATTAAATGCATTCACACCGCAAGTTAATTTTGGAGTCAATTACGACCTGAATAAATTAAGATTGTCTACAGGATTTAGCTTTGTTCAACATGGCGAAAACTTGAATTACAGTCCTGTGACTTACGACAGTACGTTCATCTCATCTTTTACATTTGTCGTGGACACCGCTACATTGGACACTGTATTTACTTATTTTTATTCAACGATTACAGACACAAATGATGTTGCGGCTCTAGCCAATCAAAACAACCGCCATTCTTACATTACTGTTCCGATCAATTTTGGATATTCCTTTCACGTTATTCAGAATAAGTTTACAATAACTCCGAAAGGTGGAGTTGGAATTCGATTCTTGGTTTCGGGAAGTGGAAAGTATATCACGAATAACTTAAATGGGATTCTAGAAGAAAGGGATAAGCCTATCACACTGGTTTATAACAGCTCCATTGAATTTGCTTATCATTTCGGAAGGGCCTCAATATTCTTTGCGCCAACGTATCATTCGACTTTTGCCACCTTTAAATCCTTACACAGATATAGCGCAATAGGTGCCAAGTTCGGAGTCATTTTTAAATTTTAAAACACGAAAATTTGGCCTGTATTACTTAATTGTAAATCAGACATGGATATTCCTTTATTGAAAGGGCTGGACTCTTTGTTAGCTGTCGCATTCGCTGCAAAATTTATTCAAATGATGATGTTTCTTCGTAAATCCAAAGAAATGGATAATTGGGCTGGTCCGGTAAAGTTATTTTACTTTGATTTTATTCAACTAATCCAAGATACTGAAGATAAGGAAAAAGCAAAGAAAGAAATGGACTAGGAACTTAATTCATCAGGGTGTATTAATTGTCTCGAGAATTCTCGTGTCAGTATTTTTGTGCACTGAAGTAGTCTGCTGACAGGAGTTTATACGTCTCTTTGAACTAGGTATTCTGCCAGTTCAATAAGAGTTTGTTTACGATCTGAATCTATTTCAACAGCATCAAGAGATTTCATTGCTCTATTGTAGTAATCTTGCATCATCAATTGACAATCTTCTTTCACCATTAATTGATCAAACAATTCTTTTGTTCTGTTCACTTTGAATCCGAGCTTATCTTCATTTTGAAGTTGCCTAATGATTTCGCGTTGTTCAAGAGTAGCCTTTCCAATTGCTGTTAGATGAAGCAGCGTTTTCTTATTTGCTATCACATCTCCACCAACTTGTTTACCGAACTTATCAGGATTAGCATAAAGATCAAGAATGTCGTCTTGAATTTGGAAAGCAATTCCAATGTTCTGACCAAAATTGTAGAGGTTACGTTGATCCTGATCCGAAGCTTGAGCAACTAGCGCTCCGATCTTCAATGCAGCCCCCAAAAGAACTGAAGTCTTAAGTCGGATCATTTCAATGTACTTCGCAATTGTTACGTCTTCTTGAGTTTCAAAATCCGTATCCATTATCTGCCCCTCGCAAACTTCAAGAGCTGTTTTATTTAGCAATTCAAAGGCTGTTGGAAGCTGCGTTGGTTCAATTTGACTCAGTAATTGATATGCCTTTATTACGAGGGCGTCACCGGATAAAATGGCAATATTCGTATCCCACTTTTGATGTACGGTTTGCTGATTCCTTCTCATCGGCGCTTCATCGATCATATCGTCGTGAATCAAAGTGAAATTATGAAACACTTCAATCGATAAGGCCTGTGAAATAACGACTTCTTTTGCTGTGCCAAATAATTCAGCACCAAGCAAAGTCATAATAGGCCGAATTCTCTTACCACCTAATTTTAAGAAGTATCTTAATGGGTCGTATAAGTTGTTTGGCTTTTCGGGAAATTCAACTTTTGCTAATTCAGATTCGATGTATTCCGTATATGGTTTTAGCGAATTCATGTTGATTCTTCGGGATCTTTTTTTGGATGTAATTCTGGATCAGGTTCAACATCAACATGATCCCAATCAAGATCTGATTCTTCAGCGTATGCATCGAAATAAGGTTCCTCAAATGATTTAGTCGTAATTCGCCGTTCCAATGATAAAAGCAAAGATGGAAGTAAAACCAGATTGGTAATCATCGCAACTAAAAGTGTCAATGAAACAAGTAACCCTAGAGCTTTCGTTCCTCCAAATTGAGAGAATGAAAACATTATGAATCCGCAGAAAAGAATAATTGAAGTATAGAACATTCCAAGTCCAGCTTCTCTAATCGCCATAATAGCACATTCTTTAAGATCCCATTTGTGTGCTTTTAATTCTTGCCTGTACTTTGCTAAATAGTGGATCGTATCATCAACGGAGATTCCGAAGGCGATACTAAAGACTAACAATGTTGAAGGTTTCAATGGAATTCCAAACCAGCCCATAACTCCTGCAGTGAATACCAATGGGATTAGATTCGGAATTAAAGAAACGAGAACCATTTTCCACGATCGGAAAAGAATTGACATCAATATTGAAATGGCAACAATGGCGAAAAGCAAACTGGTGAATAAGTTGACCACCATGTATTTGGTCCCTTCAGACGCAACAATAGATGTTCCTGTAAGGGTTGTCCCGAAATACTCTTGGTCAATTGAAGCCCTAAGTTTAGACTTAAAGTTTGTTGTTTTATATTTTTTCTGAAGGAAAAGATCCTGATCCAAATTACAAGTTCGCCTGTCTTCCTCATTATGGATATACTTCTCAGCCAAGTTATTAGCAATTCCATTATTGTTCATCAAAATAGAATCGGCATGTGCTTGTTTGCCAGACTTAGCGAACTTCTTGTAAAATCGTTCGATAGTCGGACGGTTGGGGTTTAGTATTGAATCAATTTCAAGTTCCAATAAATCAGCTTTATCACTCACCTGATAAGAACCTAAATCCATCATTTGACAACGAATTCTAACGATAAACCTATTCGTGTCAATAAGTTCACTAAGAGAGAAACCAATTCCCTTTGCATCTGATAAAGGTGAATTCTTTCTGTATTGATTTAATTTATTGAGATGTCTCTTTTTCGTGATCAATCTGTATTGGGAAGAGTCGTTTGAGAAATACGCCATGTTAGCCGCTTTTAAGGCATCGATGTACGACATGCTTCTTGAGAACAGAGTATCTTGTTCTAATAGATTTTGAATTTCCTCGATCCCGAGCAAAGTTGATTTTTTATACCACCTGCTTTTTTCCTTGTAATCGATTAGAACTTCAAATGGAATAATGCCGCCAAATTTTTCTTGCATGAAGTTCATGTCTTCAAGAATCGGATGACCATGTGGTAAATCACCAGACAAGTTACCAGTAGTTTCAACTTTGGTCATTCCAATGATACTCATTGCTACAAAGGTAAGCGTTGTTATATAAACCCACTTACGATGATTTACGGTGATGTTTACAAGGTTATTTAATAGTCCAGTAGCCAATTTCCTGTCCAAGTGCTTAAGGTGCCTTGGTTTTGGCGTTTTAGATAATGAAACAATGATAGGTAGTATCGTGATGGACAATACAAACACCATCATTATGTTGATACAAGCGGTTATACCAAATTGAACTAGTTTGGTAGAATTCGTTGAAATAAATGTTAAGAACCCTAACGAAGTCGTAAGGTTTGTTAAGAATGTAGCTGTACCAATTTTCTTGATTACGCGCGTTAAAGCTTTGGCTTTGTTACCGTGTTCTTTAACCTCTTGGTGGTATTTTGTCAGGAGGAAGATACAGTTTGGAACACCAATCACAATCATAAGTGGCGGTATCAATGCCATGATAATTGTAATGTTAAAGTTTAATGCGCCAATGGTTCCCATGGACCAAATCACCGCGATTGCCACTACTAGGTTACAGATGAAAACGACGCGTAAAGACCGGAAGAAGAAGTACATCAATAATGATGTCATCAGCAATAATACACAGATGAAAATGTACATTTCTTTTAGGACCCGCTTACCAATTACGACACGTAAATGAGGCATTCCCGCAAATCTTGGTTTGCCAAAATAAGGTGAATAAGACTCAGCTAAAGCTTCTACATCTAGCACGACGTTTGATTTCTCTTGATCCGTAATGAAACTCTCGTCAACGCTCACCATCATTAATGAAACTGTCTCATTTTCATCGTAAAGTAAACCTCTATAAAGTGGATTGCTTCGAATCTCTTTCTTAATCGAATCTATTGATTTTTCTTTGTATGTAATGTCTGAGAATACTCTGTGGGCCTCGAATTTTTGCTTTTCCTCGTTGTTATGAATTGAAAATAAAGTGGCCTCGGATATCACGGCTTTTATCCCATCCATTTGAAGGATTGAATCACCGAGCTCTTTCCATTTGAGAAAATTCGTTTCGGTATAAAGAGAATCTGTCTCAACTGCTATTACAAGAGACCCTCCATCTTCACCAAATACTTTTTTGAATTTTTCGTAATCCAGTTTCGCTTCCGCATCGTTTGGAAGTAGGATTCCATATTTGTTATCTAATTCAAGTCCAGTAATTGCATGGTAACCAAAAAAAGTGGTTATTAAAACGAGTATACCAATGATGATAAAACGATTTCTAAGAATGATATTAGCAATTGACTGCCACATTGACGAAACTCTGATTAAATAAGGAAACAAAAGTAATATTTATATAGTTAGGACACAAAGAATTTGGTGTAGCAATACGAGTAAGAAAAGTCCAGATGTTATGAAGGCTAGGTACTAAACGACTTGTCAAGGTGATGAATTAATTGATTAATTTTTAATCCCTATGGGAAAGGCCATTTTTGGGAGGGTATTTACTGTGCGTATATATGTAAATATTAGTAGAATTGTTGAAACGTTAACGTTATGTTAAAGGTGATATTGAGTTCTGTTTACACAGATTTATGAGGGGTTGAAAATCGGGTATTATTACAGGTAATAATTGAATAATATGAGATATATCAACCAATTAACAAGAGGGTGAAGATTGTTAAAAATTCTTCTGGTCTAGAATTTTAGCCATTTGACCTTGAAGTGCCTTGGCAGATTCGCCAGCTTTTTGAGCAAAGTCTTTGTCTTGGGAAGCATATATAATTCCACGAGATGAATTGACCAGTATTCCGCAATCGTCGTTCCAGCCATAATTAGTCACATCTATAAGTGATCCGCCTTGAGCGCCAACCCCAGGGACCAAAAAGAAATGATTCGGAACAATTTTTCGTACTTCTCCAATTCCTTCGGCTCGCGTAGCTCCAACGACATACATTAGGTTTTCGTCAGTTCCCCATTCTTGAGATTTTCTGAGTACCTTTTTGTATAATTCTTCATTATTACTGTCCGTCAAAAACTGAAAATCTAATGCTCCCTTATTCGATGTCAATGCCAATAGAATCACCCATTTGTTCTCGTATTCAAAAAATGGAGTAACACTATCTTTTCCCATATATGGAGCGATCGTCACTGAATCTGCATTTAGGTACTTGAAAAAAGTATCGGCATAATAACGAGATGTATTCCCAATGTCACCACGCTTAGCATCAGCAATGGTAAAAATGTTTTTAGGAATGTAGTCGATAGTCTTCTTAAGTGATTCCCATCCTTTAGGGCCGTGACATTCGTAAAATGCGATGTTTGGTTTGTATGCAACACAAAAATCTTTGGTAGCATCAATAATAGCCTTGTTAAATTCAAAAATCGGGTCTTCTGTATCCAAAAGGTGAGCTGGGATTTTTTTTAAATCCGTATCCAACCCAACGCATAAAAATGAGCGTTTTGTCTTTATTTCTTGTATTAGCTGTGCTCGTGTCATTGTTTTGAATGTTCGATTTTCCGAAACTTAGATTATTCGAAAAATCGAGCAATCTAACGATCAAATAATCCAATTATACGTCTTCGCCCTTGAGTTTTTCAGCATTTTCTGCCATTTTCAAGGAATCGATCATTTCTTGAAGATCTCCGTTCATGAAGGCTCCAAGGTTGTACATCGTTTTACCGATTCTGTGATCTGTAATTCGCCCTTGAGGGTAATTGTATGTTCTAATCTTCGCCGATCTATCACCAGTCGAAACTAATGATTTTCTGTGTTCCGATCTAGCGTCCATGATTTTGTCCAATTCAATTTGGTACAAGCGAGAACGAAGTATAGTCATGGCTTGCGCTAAATTTTTGTGCTGTGATCTTCCGTCTTGACATTCAGCAACAACCCCTGTTGGAATGTGCGTTAAACGAATTGCCGACTCCGTCTTGTTTACGTGTTGTCCACCTGCTCCAGATGCACGGTATGTATCTCTTCGGATGTCAGCAGGGTTGATGTCAATATCGACTTCTTCTGCTTCGGGAAGCACCGCAACCGTTATCGCCGATGTGTGAACTCGCCCTTGAGATTCTGTTTCCGGTACACGTTGAACACGGTGTACTCCAGATTCGAATTTCAAAACTCCGTAAGCCGTTGGAGCGTCAATACTGATTGTGATTTCCTTAAATCCTTTTGTTGTTCCTTCGTTGGTGTT
>JABSPC010000188.1 GCA_013215515.1 Crocinitomicaceae bacterium | reverse complement strand
CCAAATCCCCAAAGCACCATTATTTAAATTATTCGGAATGTTTGTTGGAGTCGCAAAAGGATTGCCAGCTGTTTGAAGTTGAACGTATTTCTTTTCGTAGAATTCAAAAATAGTTCTATCCATTTTCGAAAGCTTAATGAGAACTGTATCACCTGTTTCGTACAACCCTCTTAGTTCTTCAGCGACTCCGCCTCCATAAGCAAACGGGTTTTCGTACCAGAAATCAAATTCAAGACCGTCAAAGAATGCATCGTCAAAAACGGGAGAATAGGTTGGTTCAAATCCAGTGTCAGTTGTATCTCCATTGGCATGACCAATAATATTAACCTCCCAGAGATAACCATCAAATTGATTTGGGGGATCAGCTAGTGTGCACCAAGAGTAACCGTGGTTTGGAGTCCCAGATTCAGGTTGCCAGTAGCTCGTAACCAATGGCGTTGGGTCTACGATCGTTGTTTCGCCAGTATAGTTTTTGCCATCGTGAGTGATAGATAATGTGTATGTTTTTCCGACCTCGCCCCAGACCGTTGTGTCCAAAGTTGTGTAGGCGCAGATATTGTAATTCGTCAATTGAGAAACTGGAATACCGAGCATTGCAGAAACAACTTCAGCCATTGCCGGAGTTAGACTGCTAGAACAAATTTCGTCCAATACAACAGTTGACGTTCCATTGGAAACCGAAACTGTAGCTCCAGAAATGTATCCGTTCAAAAATGTTTCAATATCAGTTGGCGAATAAACCTCTTTTGAAGTAGAAAGAAAAATGACCGGAGGCTGTCCAGTTTCGATTCTCCCATCTACGACAAGCGTTTCTTCATAACCAGGAATGTCAATTACCACCTCCTTGGTACAGCTAGAGATTAAAATCCCAATTACTAATATGTACAGTAGTTTTTTACTCATTGTAAGTCCTTTATTAATGGTATTTCTGTCTACTTCGTATTTCATTAGAGTTCAAAATTCCAGGTTACACTTGGTATGATTGGGAACAACGTAACTTGCTTTACGCTGATGTCAAAATTTCCTGTTAAGAAGTCTCCATCATTGTCCACATACATAAAGTAAGGGTTGGATCTATTATAAACGTTGTAAACTGAGAATGACCAGTTGTACTTTAACTTCTTTTTCACTTTAACTACCTCTCCTGTTTCTTCGTCTTTTCTTTCTTTGTATGGTTTCGAATACCAAGTTGCAGAGATATCCAATCGATGATAAGGAGCCATTCGAGTGGAGTTTCTATCTCCATAATTGAAAAGTAAGTCCTGATCTTGAACATACCAGCTAGATGGAAGAGTCAATGTATTTCCGGTTGCGAAAATAAACGCAGAACTAACAATCCATCTTTCGTTAATTTTATAGCTCAATACAATCGATAAATCATGACGTCTGTCGTATTTCGCAGGGAATGGATTTCCATCATTTAAGTCTTCAAATTTACGCTCGGTTTTACTCCAAGTGTAGCCAATCCAACCCGTAAATTTTCCTTTTCGTTTTTTGAGAAAGAACTCCGCGCCATAACTCCAGCCCGTTCCAAAGACCAACAAATTATCTGTGTTGTCATTAATATTGTCCCCAGGTAACGCTCCTTCTTTGTATTCAATAAGGTTCTTCATTCCCTTGTAGTACACTTCAACAGAGGATTCAAACATATTGTCTTTAAAGTTTTTAAAATAGCCCAATGAGGTTTGCCACCCTTGCTGTGGCTTCGCAATGTCCGTCGTTGGATACCAAATATCCGTTGGCAGTGAAACAGCACTCAGTGAAGTAAGATGCACATATTGGTAGTTGTAAGAATAACCCGCCTTAATCGAACTCTTATCTCGAAGCATCCATCTTCCGGATATTCTCGGTTCAAGTCCATGATAGAATTGAATCAGATCACCTTTTTCGTACTCAATTGACGAGTCGGGTGTACTTATTCCATCTCCTTTAGTGAATCTCGTAAATGGACCGACGTGTTGGAATGTGCTATATCTCAATCCAGCATTTATTCGAATGTTTTCATTGAGGTCGAATTCATCCAAGAAGTAAGCTGCCGATTCATGACTTTTCAATTTCTGAGCGAGCCCAGTGTCAAATACAACATCATCAGCCTCTGCAGAAACGCCAATAGGAGTGAAGGTGTGGAAGATATAATCCAATCCCCACTTAAGTTTGTGCCGTGTGCTAGGGTAATAGCTGAAATCCACTTTACCGCCAACATCTCTGATTCCAGATTTTAATTCGAATCGAAATTCATCTTGCGCCGAACCAAACTTGAACATATAATCTGTAAAAGTCGTAGTCACATTCATGAACAGCTTACTCGAGAATAAGTGGTTCCATCGAAGGGCACCAATTCCATTCCCCCAAGGCATGTCAACGGTGAAATCATCCTCAACGTTGCCAAAACTAAATTCATCTTTGCCGTAATAGCCCGATAGGTAAATACGATCTTTATCTCCCAGTTTGTAGTTCATTTTAAGGTTCAAGTCGTAGAAAAAATAGCTTGTTCCATAGAACGGTGATGAGTCAGAAATTGCCGCTTTCATTATAACGTCGATGTAGGTACGTCGTGCAGAAAGCACAAATGAACCTTTGTTTTTTTTCAATGGACCTTCAACAGTCAATCGTGATGAAATGGCTCCGATTCCTCCTTTCACACCGAATTTTTTATTGTTCCCTTCGTTCATGCTAACTTCTAATACTGAAGACATTCTTCCACCGAAATTGGCAGGCATTCCACCTTTGATCAGGTTCACACTTTTAACCGCATCGGCATTGAATACAGAGAAGAAACCAAATAAGTGAGCGGCATTATAGACGATTGCTTCATCGAGAAGAACCAAATTTTGATCTGGACCTCCACCACGAACGTAAAACCCTTGTCCGCCTTCTGCCGCTGAAGAAACCCCTGGAAGTAATTGAATTGTTTTTATAATATCAACTTCACCCATAAATGCTGGTAAGGTCTTGATCTCATCAATGTCCAGTTCGTGCTGGCCGAGTTGTGTGCTTTTGGTGTTGTCTTCAGCATTTGCAGTGACTTGCACTGCACCAATATTCTGAATGTTTCCTCCAAGTTCAATATCCATTCGAATATCAGCTATGAGCTCAATTTCACGTTTTTCTGTTTCGACTCCAGCCAATCTAAATTCGATTGCGTAAGTTCCTTCTTCAACAGTTATTGAGTAAAACCCGTAATTATTAGTGATTACACCTTTTCGAATTGATGGGAAATAGACTTTTGCTCCAATAATGGACTCGCCACTTTTCCCATCTGTAATGTACCCGCTTAACGTATATTTCTCTTGAGCAAAGGAGAAGGCCGATAATAAAAGAAAAATTAATAGGGAGGCTATTTTCATTTGGTAGAATCTTTGTACAAAAATGATGATTTTCTGTTGAATTTCAGAGTGGTAAGGGAGATTTAACATTAAGAAATTTGATTAATTCAATGTTAATTTTTGGCATTATGAAAAAAAGTATCCTACTTGCTTTAATAGTTTGCTCTATGAGTTTCATCTCGATTGCACAAAAGGTGGATTCAATTCGTGAAGTAAAAGTGATTCTACTTGATATGCCAAGAAGCGGGGAATATATTCAACCCAATTTTAAAATAGAAGAATCGAATTAATATATTTCATTTAGTCGATATGCTTGGCTAGACGAACAGTTTGAATTGTATGATTTCTTTCATCAATATAGAGATATCTGTCGAGACTCAAACCTTCAATTTACGGTCACGATGACGTATCTTCCATTGGAAGAATATGCAAGCGTACGATATGAAGGGTCTGAAGAATCCAATGGGTATTGATATTATGTCTACGACCAACAGGAGTTGCTGCAAACCAATGGGCACTAACAAAGGTAATTGCAGAAGACAAATACACTTTTAATATTTGGACTTTGACTGTTGTCGGTGATCTGAATAAATACGGTTTATTGGACCTTGCGATAATAACTCAGGATACAGTGTGCCACACGGGACAATACCAGCTTGAGGTTTTCTTTACGCAGCCAAACGGAGATAAAAAGTTGGTTGTTTCATCTATTAAGGCGATTCAGCCTCGTTACCCTTGGGGAAAGGATAGCTATTCCAAAAGCCGAGGTTATAGTGAATTGAGCATTAAAAGAGGTGTTTTGTGGATTGAAACGGGATTTATAAGAGGGCATATGGAACATAAGTTCAGGCATCAAAATGAAAGATTTAAACTCATTGGTTATATCCTTTCAGATGATGCGGGAGCGGGTATAATTAATATTATCGACTACAACCTTTCAACTGGTCACAGAATTGAGAAGGAGGGAACAATAGGTTCAGATGATTATATCATGCTAATGGATAAAATAATTAAACTTAATCCACTACCGACTCTTGATGAATTCACCCCTTATGATCATGAGCTGTATTAGGAGTATCCATAACTTCCTAGCTGAATGACTTTAGTGTTAATAGGTATAGATTTTTATCATCTAATTTCCCTATTCAAAAACGTATCATCTAACCCCCAAAATCACTATTTTCGCAGTTCATAAAGAATACAATAATATATGAAGGTTTCATACAATTGGTTAAAGCAATATGTCGACACAGATTTGTCACCAGTTAAAATGGGTGAGATTCTAACTGATACTGGACTTGAAGTGGAAGGGATTCATAAAATAGAAGCAGTAAAAGGAGGACTTGAAGGCGTGTTTATCGGAGAAATATTAACCATTGATAAACATCCAGATGCTGACCGATTGAATGTTACAACTGTTTCTGTTGGAGGAGAGCCACTTCAAATTGTATGTGGAGCATCAAATCTCGCATTGGGAATTAAGGTTATTGTTGCCACAGTTGGTTGTACACTTTATCCTTCTCCTGAAGAAGCGTTCAAGATTAAGAAATCCAAAATTAGAGGCGTTGAATCTGCAGGAATGCTTTGCGCAGAAGATGAATTGGGACTAGGTAAAGGTCATGATGGAATTATGGTTCTTGATGCTGGTGTTCCGGTTGGAACAAAAGCTGCTACCTATTTTGAATTGGAAGATGATTATGAAATCGAGATTGGTTTAACTCCAAATCGCTCAGATGCAATGGGGTATATTGGTGTTGCTCGCGATTTAGTTGCTTATTTGAATGTACATGAAAAGGCTGGAAAGCAATTGAATATTCCTTCTGTTGATGCATTTGAAGTACAATCAAATGATTTAAAAATAGAGGTTAGCGTTGAAGATGATGCGCTTTGTCCAAGATACATGGGGACAACTATTAAAGGTGTTAAAGTGGAAGCTTCACCGGCTTGGTTGCAAAAACGATTGAGAGCAATTGGACTTTCACCGATCAATAATGTAGTGGATGTAACAAACTTCGTGATGCATGAAGTAGGAGCGCCTTTACACGCATTTGATGTGGCTAATTTAAACGGTAGTGTTGTTGTGAAAACAGCGAACGATGGAGATAAATTTACGACACTCGATGATGTTGAATGAGAACTTACTTCAACAAACCTGATGATCACAAATGGAAAAGACAATTTGTGTATTGCAGGTGTATTGGGTGGTGCGGATTCGGGAATAAAGGACGACACTACAGATGTTTTTTTAGAAGCGGCTTATTTCAACCCCGTTTGTATTCGTAAAACTGCAAAAATGCACGGTTTGAATACAGATGCTTCTTTCCGATTTGAGAGGGGAGTTGATCCTAATATTACGGACTATGCTTTGAAGCGTGCGGCGTTATTAATTCAAGAAGTTGCTGGTGGAACAATCGCAATGGACGTGGTTGATACCAATTCTAAGCCTGTAGAAAATAAGAATGTTGAATTCAGTTATACGCGATGCAATAAACTTATAGGAACTGATATCAGAAAACAAATGGTGAACGATATCTTGTCTAATTTGGACTTGATCATTGTATCTGATAAAGGTGATACAGTCATTGTGGATGTTCCGGCGTATCGAGTAGATGTTACTCGTGAAGCAGATATTATCGAAGAAGTATTGAGAATTTACGGATTCAATAATGTTCCTGTACCACAAAAATTGAATTCATCGATTTCACATTTTGCGAAGCCAGATGTAGAGAAAGTTCAAAACGTTATTTCAGAAATGCTGGTTGGAATGGGGTGCATTGAAGCATTAAACAATTCATTAACAAAATCAGAGTATTCAAAGAAATTAGGGGGAGACGTTGTAATGCCAGAACGCAACGTTGAAATGTTGAATCCATTGAGCCAAGATTTAGATGTAATGCGCCAATCACTTATCTTCAACGCATTGGAGATGATTGAGCACAATCAAAACCGTCAAAATCCTGATTTGAAATTATTTGAATTCGGAAAGACATACCACAAATTTGATTCTGGATACAAAGAGAATCGAAGGTTACTAATTGTACTCTCTGGTTCTAAGGAACAAGAGAACTGGAATTCGAATAAAGACAATGTCTCTTATTATACTGTCAAAGGAACTGCGCTTAATATCTTCAAAAGACTTGGTCTAAGTGGAATGCTTAAGGAAAAAGCGATTAAGGGTTCATTGCTTCAAGATGGGGTTCAATTGTACGTATTGAAAAATAAAGTAGGAGAAATTGGATGGACCTCGGCTAAAATGAAGAAACACTTCGGAATTAAAAATGATGTGTTTATTGCCGACTTGGATTGGGATATGATTATTGATAGCTTGAAGTTCTCGAAAATAAAATTCACTGAACTCCCTAAAACATTCGCTGTTCGTCGTGATTTTTCTTTATTGCTAGATGCGAAAGTGAATTTCTCAGAAATTGAGGAGATTGCTCGAGGTTGTGATAAAAAGTTATTGAAAGAAGTTGGACTTTTTGATGTGTACGAAGGAAAGAATTTAGAGACGGGTAAGAAGTCATATGCAGTTTCTTTCAAATTTCAAGATGCTGAACAAACTTTGAAGGACAGTCAAGTTGATGCGATTATGGAAAAGATCAGAACTTCTTTAGAAAGTAAGCTTGGAGCACAACTAAGATAATTATAGATGATGAATTATAAATTTGTCATAACGGGCATTGGAACAGACGTTGGAAAAACGGTAGTTAGTTCTATCATCGCCGAGGCTTTACAGGCGTCTTATTGGAAACCTATCCAAGCAGGAGATTTAGACAATTCAGATTCCATCAAGGTAAATCGTTTTACAGACAATGTTACAATATTGCTTGAAGCTTTTCGCTTATCCGAACCGATGTCTCCACACGCAGCTGCAGAAATTGATTCTATAGAAATACGTCTTGATGATTTAAATGTTCCCGAGGTTGAAGGCAATTTAATTGTTGAAGGAGCAGGAGGGATTATGGTTCCTGTTAATTCAAATGGGCTTACGTTTGCAGATTTAATAGAATATTGGAAGTTGCCAACGATTGTTGTTTCTAGGCATTATTTAGGAAGTATCAACCATACTTTAATGACTATTGAGGTTCTTCAAAAAAGAGGCGTTGAAATCGAAGGGATCGTTTTTGTAGGTGATGAAAATAAAGCTACGGAGGATATTATATTGAAGTCTACAGGAGTGAAATTCTTGGCTCGTATACCTATGGCTAAGGAGTTGAATAAGAAGTTTGTACTAGAACAATCTGACCTTTTAGCTCTATCTATGTCTTTCTGAATTCAGTCCCACTTACTTCGTTTTCCAAAGGAGGTCTTGTGTCTTCCATCTAGTTCTTCATGTGCCTTTGTGTCCTGGTGGTAAAAAAGACAAACAATAAATATTCAATCACTTCAATCTTTTAACTTTGCGATATGAGCGAACTCACCCAAAAAGACAAGGCCCATGTTTGGCACCCATTCACCCAGCATCATACAGCTGGAGCACCACTTGAAATTGTTAAAGCTCAAGGCATATATTTAACGGATTCGAACGGAAAAGAATACATTGATGCGAACTCTTCTTGGTGGGTCAATACTCATGGTCATGCTCATCCACACATTGGTGAGGCGATTAATAATCAATTTAAGAAGATCGATCATATTGTCTTCGCTGGAGTCACTCATTCGAAGGCCGTTGAATTGGCTGAGCGCACTGTGAATTATTTACCAAAGGAATTAACCAAAGTGTTTTTCTCTGACAATGGGTCAACTGCAGTTGAAATTGCAATGAAAATGGTGATTCAATATTGGCACAACAAAGGAGAACACAAACAACGCTTTTTAGCAATGCAGGGTTCTTATCATGGAGATACTTTTGGGGCAATGTCCGTCGGGCAAAGAGGTTATTTTAACGCTCCTTTCGAACCTTTGTTTTTTGACGCTGATTACGTTGACTTCCCGAATGGTGAAAATGAAAATGAGATTTTGAGAAAAGCAGAATCTTTATTTGAGTTAGGTGAATTTGCCGGAATGATTATCGAACCATTGGTGCAGGGAGCAGCGGGAATGCGCATGTATTCTCCTGAGTTTTTGGATCAGCTAAGCTCTATGGCGCGAAAGCATAATGTACTTATCATCTTTGATGAGGTAATGACTGGGTACGGACGTACAGGCAAGTTATTCGCAACGGATCATTGTTCAATTAAACCAGATTTAATAACGCTTTCAAAAGGATTAACGGCTGGGGTAATGGCTTTAGGATTGACTGT
>JABSPC010000187.1 GCA_013215515.1 Crocinitomicaceae bacterium | reverse complement strand
TAAAGCAAAAGTATCAGTAGTAGCGTAGCTCAACTCATAACCTACCCAAATTGCTCCAACAACACCAATTGCTGGAGTTGTAAATTCAACCTTGTTCCAAAATCCAGCATCAATATCTGCTAGAAGAACAGTTTCCGTTGTAATAGGAACTGCGGCCGGTTCACCAGCATTATCTGCCCAAACTTTGAAAATTACACTTCCACCTGCATCATTAACTACAGCTGCGGCAAATTCAATTGCTCTAATATCTGTAACCGATGGTATAGAGTATATTTCAGCCCATTCTAATGAAGTTTCTCCTCCAATATCTGAGTTCCCATGTGCGTATCCGATTGAAGGTGCAGTCCAAGATATTGGTCCGGCACCAGCTGTTACGTCCCAGTTTCTTAATGTATCACAAGCCGTTCCTGTAGCAGGTGCAGCAACTTGAATGTAATTTACTTCAGCTTCAGGAGTCAAATCGGTTCCCCATACGTTTGAAGCGGCAAGTGTTACATCATAAAGACCAACTGTGTAGAATTCTACTTGTGGATCTTGTGAGGCCGCAGTAGTACCATTGATATAGTTCCAATCCGTAACTGGTGTTCCTGAAATAGTCCATGACCATCCAGTAGGAACATTAGTTGATTGATCGATTAAGTTAACCGATCCACCCGATGGAATGATAATAGGGTTAGCCGGAGTAGGTATTGCAGTAAATGCCGAGTTAGGAGGAGTGTTTGTAGGGTCACAACCAGGAGAAAGTAGAAGCGAACTTCTAATTCCTTGAAGGATTGTAAGCATATAATTCGATTGCTCCTGTGTAAACATTACTGTACATCCAGTAGCGTAGTCCATATAGTTTTCATACTGTACCTCAATCACGCCACATGATTGGTAACTAGGCATGCCACAGCTAAACGT
Source organism: Crocinitomicaceae bacterium (assembly GCA_013215515.1). GTDB lineage: Bacteria > Bacteroidota > Bacteroidia > Flavobacteriales_D > Crocinitomicaceae > UBA4466. The sequence goes on along the minus strand of JABSPC010000187.1, from coordinate 1,283 downwards.
TGGGTCCTGATCAGCTGGTCCATCGGTAGAAGGTGTGTCTGTAAAGCTATCGTCGCTTCCACAACCACCAGAACCACCCCAAGTGTGATCTAATCCTAAATAGTGACCAACTTCGTGCGTTAATACGTTAGATCCAAATCCAATATTGTAATCGATAACGATTCCATCAATACTTGCCGTTGGAAGATAAACTGTTGTTGGGCGGTAAGCATAGCCCGCAGTACCGTAGTTTAATCCGTTTGTAATGTTACACACCCAAATATTTAAATATTTATTTCTGTTCCAAATTTCTGAACCACCGGTAGCAGCTGCCTTCATTTTGTTTCCTTCAGTAGTCGGATCGGAATAATCTTCAGTAGTAGCAACGCGAATAATCCCCGCTTCTGTTAATGGAGCACCGAATGGATCCTGTGTGGCAAGACAAAAGTTAATATCAGCATCTGCAGGAGTAAATCCTAAACCAGTTCTTGCGTTCGCGGCATCTGCATTTAGTAATTGGTAGTCATCTTGCAATTCTTGAAACAATGCTTGAACTTGAGCAGTTGAAACGTTTTCTGAAGGATTACTTAGGTTGTGTACTACGTGGAATATTACCGAGATCTCATTAACTCCAGGAGTTTCTGGAAATGACATCGAGGCTGCAGTTGAAGCAGACTGTTGGTAACTTGCATTGTATTCATTTAAAATTCCTCTGGAAGCATAATGAGCTTCATTTAATTGATGCGAGAAACAACTGTGCGAACCTTGAGCCGCTCCAGCGTTTAATTGATTTGAGTTTATAGCCGCCGGTAATTGACGGGAGTTAAGCTCTTGTGTTATGGTCTGTCCAGCAGGGAGAACCACCGATTGCGCAGGGGCTTGCTGATTTAATTGACCAAAACTGATTGATGCAGATAGTACTGCCGTCAGAAATAAGTACGTTTTTTTCATAGTAATAGCGTTTTTTTAGCGCATACAAGGTACAAAATAAAAATATCGGATTAAAATATTATAATGGAGCTAGAAAAGTTCCTTTAGGATCCCATTTTTCACATTTTTTTTTGAATTGCCTGTTGACCACCCCATTCGACAACCGTAAAAGCTTTACGCTCGCGTCTTAAGTCTTTAATATATTGGGGTTCAATTTCAATTGGTGCGTCTAAACTTTGATATACCATCATAACACGAATGATTGCGTCTGGTTTAGGTTCGATATGAAGTTGTGCTTGATTTTCGTATTCTTCGGAACTGAATGAAATTAAGTTATAGGGTTACCCCTTTAAATCTCAAGACGTAAATTGTTT
>JABSPC010000186.1 GCA_013215515.1 Crocinitomicaceae bacterium | reverse complement strand
TCCAAATGAGCGAATTACAATATTGGAAGCATTGGGAATTGCCAATGACCTGAAGATAACTGGAGAAAGATCAAATATATTAGTCATACGGCACGAAAATGGAAAAAAGCAAGAGTTTAGGGTTGATTTAACTTCAAAAGATGTTTTTAGCTCTCCTGTGTACTATTTGAAACAAAACGATGTGATTTATGTCGAACCGAATAAAAAATCAAGGTTTGATTCAACGATTATGAAATCGACGAGTGGATTCTTTATTTCGACAGCGTCTTTGGTATTATCAGTTATAATCTTAATACTTCAAATGTAGTGAGTGATAAACAACAAGATTATTTAAACTTTCAAGATGAATTCAATCTGCGAGAATTGCTGGATAAATATCTAGTGAGATGGCATTGGTTTATGATAAGTTTTGCAATTTGTTTGTCATCCTCTTTTATCATTCTAAGATACACGCCTACACAATATGAATCTCAAGCGAAATTATTAATCAAAAGTGAACAGGGCTCTACCTACTCTGAATTTTCTGCATTCCAGGATTTAGGATTATTTGATGGTATTTCAGGATACAATAATTTGTACAATGAAATTGAATTTTTAGGATCCAGACCAATAATTGAGACTTCGATTCGAAAGTTAAATCTTACAACTCAGTACCATTTAATTGGAACGAAAACGGGAATTGAGCGAAAGGAATACTATAAAGATTCTCCAATACTAGTGAAGGTTGTAAACCAAGGTATATTTGAGATTAAGCACTCTGCAAACTTGAATATTGAAATTCTTAACAATAAGAATTTTCAATTTTTTGATTCTAAAAAGTACGGGAATAAAAAGTTCAATTTTGGAGACACACTAACTAGTAATAAGTTCAAGTTTATCATTGAGACTACGCGTTTCTATAAGTCCAATGCTACTTCGATAAAAATCAACGTTGTTATTCAAACCTTGGAGAACATGATTAGCATTATGCAATCGAAATTGAAAATTGAACCTATAAATGACGATGTTGATATTCTTAGCTTAAAACTTCGTGGTTCTGTAATAGAACGCAATAATGAATTTCTGGATACTCTAATCTCGGTTCATACATCACAAAATATTGCAGACCAAAAACAAGTCTATAAAGGTACGACTAGCTTTATCAATGATCGTTTAGCAGTTATTTCTGGTGAGTTGTCCGATGTGGAGGTTGACGGTGAAAACTATATGATCCAGCACGACTTTTCTGATGTTTTAATGAGTGAACGCTCTCTTTACGAAAGGACATTAGTTAATGAAAAGAAGTTGGTTGATTACGAGATTCAACTAAAATTGATTTCTTACTTATCCGAATTCCTTGAAAACGATGACGACACTGACAAACTTCTTCCAACCAATCTAGGACTTGATGATCAATCGATAAATTCAGGAGTTGAAAAATACAATCAAATAGCCTTGGAAAGAGATCGAGTTCTAAATCATTCTAGTGAAAAAAATCCTGCAGTTATTAAGTTACGAAACGACTTGGATCGGATTAAGATTAGTTTAAGTACAAGTCTAAAGAATTTACGAGCGACATCAAATATCGCTGTTCAACGTTTAAAAGATCAGGAGGGGTCACTGAATAGCGATCTTTCTAACCTCCCGAAACACAAGCGAGTTCTTCGTTCGATTGAACGTCAGCAGTTAGTTAAGGAGCAGTTGTATGTCTATTTGCTCCAGAAACGAGAGGAAAACGAAATCGCATCTGATGCAACTGAAGGGAATTCAAAAATTATAGAGTCCGCTTATTGTGATGGATGGCCGGTAAATCCGAACAAGAAAATTTACTATTCTTTCGCTTTATTTTTAGGCCTATTTGTACCATTCGCATTTATTTATCTTCAAAATTTATTAGACAATAAAATCAACGGCAAAAAGGATCTAGACAAATACGGACTTCCTCATTTGGCGAATATTCCTAAGGTCAATAACTCTGAGAAAATTGTCATTTCACAAGGAGACACATCTGCTGAAGCCGAGTCTTTTAGAATCCTAAGAACGAATACGAGTTTTATACTCGGACCAAGTAAGGATGATGGTGGAAAAATGATCATAACGACTTCTACCATTGCCAAAGAAGGTAAGTCGTTCATTGCTTTAAACCTGGCCACGTCTTACGCGTTAACGGGCAAAAAGACGGTTGTTGTAGGACTTGACCTGCGTGCGCCGAAACTACTTGAATATGCCAATTTAATTGACGCAAAGGGTGTAACTGATTTTGTATTGGATCCAACAATTCCAATTGATTCATTGGTAATCCCTTCGCCGACAACAGAAAACTTAAGTTTTGTTTCATCTGGAATTAAGCCTCCAAATCCAGCAGAAATAATGTTGAGAGATGAAATAAAGCAACTCTTCGCCGAGCTCAGAAAAAGATTCGACATCATTATCGTCGACACAGCACCGGTTGCATTGGTTACCGATACCCTACTTATTAGCGACATGTCAGACGCTATAATTTACGTAGCTCGTGCCAATTACCTTGAACGAAAAATGCTTGCCATTCCAGATCAACTGAGAAGAGAAGGAAAAATCAAAAATATTGGAATCGTTATTAACTCGCTTGACTACAGAAAATCAGGAAGATACGGTTCTGGTTATGGATACGGCTATGGATATGGCTACGGTGGAGACCAAGATACCAACAAGAAATGGTACCAAAAGATCTTTCGCAAGTAGTTCTTATGAAGTTTAGATTTCTTCTTTCAGATGTGACAATTGATGTAGTTGATCAAATACTTGAAGTGTCACCCGTACTTTTCTCTAACGAATACATCCAATTAAACGGATCTCAATTTAAGCTTCACATTCCAGGAGTAGCCACTATATCAGCTCTGAACGGACAATCAATCCAAATTCAGATTATTGGTAAATTAGACAAAATAAATATTGAACTTTATCTAAATGGTTCTGTTTTAGGAGCAATTTTACACCAGCGAGGAACACTTTCTTTTCATGGTAGTTCGATTGAATCTAAGGGACGCGGCGTTTTATTCTGCGGGGATTCTGGTGCTGGAAAATCAACT
>JABSPC010000185.1 GCA_013215515.1 Crocinitomicaceae bacterium | reverse complement strand
GTTTCACCGTTAACAGCACCCGATACCGTTGGTGATTGAATCGTATCATAATCAAATGTTGAACCACCGCTAGTAGTCCAAGTCCACTCAGTTGCTTCACCTCCCGTTTCATTCAATATAATAGTAGAAGACCCATCATTACAAATTGGGCTATTCTCGGTTGCCACAACATTTGGAATTGCATTAATTGTTATAACAAACGTTTCAGTTCCCCAACACATAAATGCAGGACTTTGGTATTCAATAGTATAGATTCCAGGAGTCGAAGCTGAAAGATCAATCAATCCGGTAAATCCATTAATTGACATTCCCGCAGGTGTTACAGTAAATGTACCACCAGCCACTCCAGAAATAACTGGAAGCGGATCAGTATCATCTTGACAATATTTATAGTCATATGTAAACGATGCGTCTTCTAATCCTTGGAAAGTTCCTGAAACAGTAATTGGACAGTCATGATCATCAACAATGTCAAATGACCAGTTATCACCATCAATTAAACCATCAATTACTATATCTCCACCATCACTACAAGTAGTGTTGACAAAATTTGCATTTGCTGGAACCAAAGATCCAGGAACAATATTAAAGTTTGTTCCATTCCAGTTTGGAGTACCTCCACTAACAGTTATTGTAGCAGATCCTGCAAAACAATCCTGAGCAACGGCTGCTGTAATTTCTGGTAAGAAAGTAATTGGATATGCCAAACCGATATCGTAACAAATATTTAATGGATCATTTACACTATAAATTCCATAAATATTTGTTTGCCAGTTGTACATTGTTAATGGTGCATACCAGAAAGTAAGTCCATCACCTGTAGTGTTCGTTATCGTCCATCCACCTACACCAGTACCGTTAGAAATTAACCCTAACAAACATGGGTCCACTAGTTGATCAGGTGGTTGAACTGTTGGTGGACAGTCAAATAGTAATATCTCTATTCCTGGGACAAAAGGTGTTCCTGGAATATTTTCGTTGTTATTTGGAATAAAATCACCGTTTGGAACCCAAGTAAACGAGTCCCCAAAGCATAATTCATATTGAGCGTTCGTATTTCCTGTAGTCGTTTCAGTAAACGTTCCAATATTAACTGGGCAAGTACATACTGTTGGATCTGTAAATGGAATCAAATTCATTATACACCCCGGGTCATCAGAGAATACTGCTGTAAGAGTACAATTTACTGTACCATTAGGTGTAATTCCGGGTAATGAATAAGTCTGAGGAGAGGTAAACGGAGCGAAATATGTATCCGTATTTCCTTCACAATCGGTAATTGTTAATGTCCCTGTTGTCGGTGGACTAACAAATTCAACTGAACCATTTATCTCAAAAGTGTTTGTTGCTTGCACACAAGGCAACTGATTAGTACTACCAAATGTAAATGAACACAGACAAATAGGCGCTGTGTAGGTAATATTCATTGTACAAGTTGGATCAGTACTAAAATAAGCCGTCACATCACAAGGTGCACCATTTGCATTAGCCCCAGAAAGTGTATAGTTATAAGACCCAGCACCTGATCCATTCACGGCGAATGGCGCACTGGCAACTATCGTTTGGTTACCATTACAATCAACTACAATAAGATCACCAGTTGCTGGTGGATCATCAAAATCAATTTGACCAGTAACGTCATACGTATCAGTTAAGGCATCACACCCACTAATGTTTGCTATAAAGTAACTCATGAAACATGGTGGATTGTTTACAATATTACAATCCGTAGATCCTGATCCACCTGTTTGAGTTAAAGTTATATTTTGAACGACTGCTGCATAATTCGTAATCAACATAATGTAAACCTCACCTGCAACTGCGCCAGGTATAGAAGGTGTTTCATTGTTTGTTGAAGAATAACTGCAATCCACGGTTTGAGCCGCCGATAACGAACCACAGTTTCCTTGAGCCGCAGCAAGATTTGCAAAAGGTCCCCAAATAATAAAATCAATATCTGAACCTGCCGTCAAACTCATATCGATATTTCCGTTCGTAGCTACTTCGAAGTAGTACCAACTTGGATTCGGCTGAGTTGCCAAGCAACCGTAGTCATTTCCAATCTCAGATGTGGTCCCCGTATTAGCAGTAAAGCTAGCACCTACATCGGTACAAATTGGATCCATGTCTGCGCAATTAGTTCCCTGTGCACTGAGTAAATAGGGAACTACTAGTGTAAGAATAAGTAGAATGTTTTTCATGGTAGTAGAGATATCAAAGTTTAGCTAACTTCTCTTGTAAGTCTGTTTTCTTTGTATTGAGTTGAGTTTTGATACCCTCCATTTGTTGAAACCAGCCGTTAGATTCTGCTTCCAATTTTTCTTGGGGATTACCATTTACAAATGCCACTTTTTGATCAATAGCAGATAAATTATTGTCAATTACCGCAATTTCTTGCTGATAATAGGCTGCATCATGAACACGTTGTGGCTCACCAGCTCGTTTAGAGATTGTAACAGTCTTAGATTTACTAATTACTTTAGTTGACGTGGATATAGGCTGTACAGTCGTTGGAGATGGAGATGTTCCCGACGCGCCGCTATTTCTCAAGGTAGGTTTAATTTCTTCCTGAGAAAACGCAGTAAAACAGGCTATCATGGATAACGCTATTAAATAGTTCTTTTTCATGGCAGGCTATTGGTTTTGCTAGTTTAACGTACAGAAGATAAAAGGGTTGCTTTTCAAGAAGAAATATATTAACAGAATTGACTTAGCTTGTTAAAATATATACACTGCTCTGATTCACCTTCGTATTTTACCGCCCTAAATTACGTGAAAAAGGGAACTTATGATAACCTTCAGAGATGCTCCACTATGATTTAGCGGGACTATGCAGCGAAACATGGTGGTCTGGATATTTAACGATTTAGAAATTGCTAAATCAGTTAATAATTCAATCAAAAAAAATATATAATCAAAAAAAATGAGGAATACTTAGAGCATCCCTCACTTAACACGTATCATTTTTAATTCGTTAGCGAATCAGAACTACGTGACCAGTGACAAGCACTCTTTCATCATTAGCTGTTTTCTTAAATTCAATTCTCCAAGTATAGACTCCATCTTGCGCAAGTTTTTGACCAGCTCCATAGGTTCCATCCCACCCGATAGAATCGTCATGAGATTCCCAAATAATTTCACCCCATCTATTGAAGATCAATAATTCGAAATCATATGGATCATATCCAGAAGTGAAAATAGCTTGGAAGTACTCGTTATAACTATCTCCATCCGGCGTGAATGAATTTGGCACAAAGAAGATTAACTCTTCAACGACACTTATTGTCATCCAAGCAGTATCTGTACATCCCAGAGTTGAATACACCACCAACTCTACTACATGCGCCCCCTCATCTACTGGGAATGCGTGTAATGGGCTTTCCACCGTAGAATTTGAACCATCCCCAAAGTCCCAAGAGTAGCTATCCGCACCTGAACTTGTATTTTCAAAATACACTTCTGTGTCAATAGTCGTTAACTGATTTGATGAAGGTACAAATGATGCCAATGGCGCCGCTTCAACATAAATGTAATCAGTATAAGTAACCCAAGATGTACACCCAGTTCCTGAAGTCGTAGTTAACGTAACATCATAAGTTCCGCTGTTCTGGAAAGTATAGGTCACATTTCCGCATCCGTTCAATGTTATTCCATTAATTAACCATTCACAATCTGTAAATCCACTAGCCGAAGCCGAGGTGTTTGTGAAAGTCACAGTTAATGGCTCACATCCAGATAATGCATCTGCGACAAAACTTACTATTGGAGCAGGCTCCACTATTATAGTTATAGAGTCAGTTGACATACAACCTTCATTATTAGCTGTAACAGTATAAGTAGTGGTCACAATTGGGTCAAACGGTCCAACTGGCACAGACGGACTCCATACGACCGTAACATTCAATGGATTAGCCGCGACAATCGTTACGAGATCTCCTTCACAAATAGTTTGATCTTGCCCTGCATCTATTGGTACTGGAACTGCAAGAATTGTAATGATTTGAGTTACCAAAATTTGGTTTCCACAGTCATCCGTTACAGAGTAGGTTCTAGTAATTTTCTCCAAGTTACAGACGTTTCCATCTGATACATCACTAACCCAAACAACTACTGGATTTACAGTACAGTTATCCAATTCATCAATTACGACTATTGGATTCGGATTCGGAACATCATTTGAACCAGGCACTGAAATAGGTGCTGGATCTGATGCAGTTGGTGGTGTCACGTCATTCACAATAATCGATTGATCAACCGTAATTTGGTTTCCACAATCGTCAGTGATTGAATACGTTCTTGTTATCGTTTCAGGACATGATAAACCGTCGGACACATCACCAACCCACGCAACCGTAGGGTTAACCGAACAGTTATCAGCCTCTGTGGTAATATCTAAAACATTCCATGCTGG
>JABSPC010000184.1 GCA_013215515.1 Crocinitomicaceae bacterium | reverse complement strand
TCTTTCCAATACATCCCGAGTTCTTCGTGTTGGATTGCTCGTTCTTTTATTGAGGCCATAATTCGTTCTGGAATAATATCAATTTCAAATCGCTTTGCTTGAAGTGCTATCATTCCTTCGTTATAGATGTTGAATTTCATCCAATAAGTTTTGGCTTGTTCTTGATAGTATTGGAACGCCTCTATTGTTTCCTTACTCATAGGAACATCCTTGAAATAACTTCTTGCATATAAATACTGCACTTGAAGATTTGAAATGTGTTGCTCCGTTCGATAATTTTCATTGTGTTTTTTGGTCCATCTAAAGTCTTCGATAATTCGATTGTCCAGATACTTAATTCCATTTTTAACCATCCTCCAAACAGATCTGTCTTCTCGAACATTTTTCACGCCTAGATTATCCAAGTGCCCCATTCCAGTAACTATATGTTGCGTAATGTAACGGCTTTCTTTCATTCCCGGAAACCAAGGCCAACCTCCATTGGAAACTTGCATTTTCTCCAATTTCCGAATCGCTTTACTCAGTTCATTGTCCATTTTATTGAGGTCGAATAAAAGGGCTATTCGTTTCTTTCGCTCACTTTCATTTTTTGCATCCAGAACCCAAGGAGTTTCTTCGAGCATTAATGATTTCAATTCTTGATTCTTCTCAAGGTTTGACAAGAATGCGTCTGGGCTACTTTCTTTCCAGCTTTCAAATACATTTTTGATTTTAGGGCTTGAGTTTACGATGTTAGAAGCCAGAGCATTTGAGTAATACCGAGTAAACGTTTGTTCAGCACATTCATATGGGTATTCCATCATATATGGCATTGCTTGAACCGCATACCACGCTGGATTTGAAGTATATTCTAATGTTAACTTGTGATGTTTGAGAGTTGAAGAGCCGCCGCTATTGATCAATTTATTGAAAGTGAAATTTTTCGTTCCAATTCCCCTTGACGGCAATGGTAATGATTCCGTAACTAACATTCTATTCGATAAAACAGGGATCGCCATCTCTTCACCATCCGAGTAGTTTCCAGATTTTGCAACAACGCGATACGTCACCGCACCAATGCCAAATGGAATTTCGATGTTCCAAGAAACGGCGTCACTCTGACCTTTTTTGGCTGAGAAACTTACAATCGTACTGTCCATATTGAACAGGGAATCAATACGTTTCATTGATAGCGCATCGAAAAGCATTAATTGTGCTGAACCATTCATATCTTCTTCAGAGAGGTTAGAAATTTTGGTTGTGAAAGTCATTTTATCGCCTTCTCTAAAGAAACGTGGTGCATTTGGAACTACCATGAGCTCTTTTTGAGTCACGATTTCTTCTTGGATGTATCCAATTTTCAAATCTTTAGTGTGCGCCATTCCAAGGAACTTCCATTTTGTGAGTGCCTCTGGAATAGTGAACTTGAGGATGATAGCTCCATTTTCATCCGTTTCTAGCTGAGGGTAAAAGAAAGCCGTTTCATTCATGTTTGTACGCGCTTTGACACTTCCTAAATTGTCTTTCCCAAATTCTCCTCCGCCTCGCGTGAAGTTGGCTGATTCCTCGGATTTTCTGCCATTCATGCTAATCTCCTCGTTTACGCTTTTAAAATCAAGAAAATTTTTATGCGACGTTACTTTTTTGGTGCTGATGGCATAAGCTCCGCTTATCGACTTTTCTAATTCCATTGGAGCTGCTGGATCATTTATAGCACCGTTATTCCATGAGTATGTTGCGGCCCCTGTATTCCCTGAAAAACCATCATAACTGAACATTATGTCATTGTCAAAGCCGCGGTAATAAGTGTGGTATCCCCACCAATTCAATCGATTGTATGTGCGGGTTGGGAGGCCGAGATATTCATTCCAATTGTTTCGATGCAACGAAGATTGTTTCGACCTAAAACAGTTACTGCTCCAATTTCGTTCTGAATAATTTGAACTATAAACGCTCAAGTAAATCGAGTTCGAAGCAAATGCATCAAGTGAAGCATCATACATTGTCGCTAGCATTTCAGCAGCGACTTTTTCACCTTTTGGTCCTGTTATTTTCACTTTCCATTCTTCTTTGGATCCAGGCAAGAGTTTATTCCGAAATGTTTCGAATTCAACCTTGAGGTCTTTGTTGGAGTAGGGAACAGAAATTGATCTTTTTGAAGTGTGAGATCTTCCAAACTTGACCGTGCTAAAGTGTACGATGATGTTTCCTCTGTACTCTTCGATTATTGGAATTGATAATTTTTTTTGAGATGAATTTAACGTGATGAATTTCTTGCTAATTATTTTCCCTTTGTGCTCTATTTCGTATAAAACAGTAAGGTCCTTTGCTGCTGAATAAATTAGAAATTCAGCATTTTCTCCGGGCTGACAACGGATTTTCAGTGGTACAAATGACCAAATATCATTGGTTGGATTGGGTTTTAAATTCTTGTCGATAACCTTAATATATCTTGCTTCGGTTACCTTTTCTCCGAATGCGTCGATTGATTCAATATCGACAACATAACGCCCAGGTTTCCATGTTTTAAGCGTCGTAAAATCCACAGTATCTCTTTTCTCAGTATCAAATGAAGTCGTATAGATTTGTTCACCTCGCTCGTAGTCTTTAATATCTGTCTTTTCATCGTAAACATCATGTGGAAACAACTTTCTATATTCGGACTTCTTAAATCTTTGGATGTCTGGCTTACTCCAAAGCGAAGTTCTAAATAGACCCTCTGGCTCAATCAACCGTGTGACTTTTACCGTACCTTTTGCATTGACATCTTGACCATTTAAATTTTTCGTGTAAATAGTAAATTCATTCTTCCCATCTCTTTCTACCGTTTCTTGAATCGCCATTGACACGTTCATGCAATTGTATCCGACAACAACCCATTGGGATGAACTGTGTGTTTCTCCATTAACGTCTGTCACGTCTGCGCTAACTTGATATGAATATGTCGGGTAAAATGACTTCGTGATCGACGGGTCTTCTTTCGCTTTGAATTCAATGGTAAATCCACCCTTTTCATCTGTTTTGGTTTCTCCATTTGCAACTTCAATAGATGCTGAATGAGGATAATATCCCCAACGATAAATTGACCAAGAAGGGAAATTGGCAGAGCGAGTTACTCGATAACTTACTTTTGCTCCATCAATGTTAGAGCCGGCATATGCTTTACCTGTTCCTTGGACTTTGATGTCCTGACCAATTTTAAAAACGCCTTCTATTGGATTGAATTCGACTTCAAATTTTGGCCGTTTGTATTCCTCAACTGAAATGTATTTAGATCCAGTTTTTGTTTGAATTCTCATACGCCCATTTAAGACGCCAGAAGGAGCGGTAAAAGAGCCACGGAAAGTTCCGTACTCATTGGACACTACGTCCAATGAAGTAATCTTTTGCGAATTGTTATCATAAAACAGAACAGTCGACTTTTTTCCTTTTTCCAAGGTGTGAATATCCTTGTTGTGACGAATATTAATTCCTTTAAAATAGATTGTTTGACCAGGGCGGTAAATACTTCGGTCCGTGAAAAGCGTCGTCGTACTATGACTTTCATCCTTCGCGTAATTCCTATATTGATAAAGTTGATTTGTATTGTTATAGTGGTCCGCTCCATGAATCAAATCCACATAAAAATAACGATACTGGGATTGAGATTTAACGGTGAACATACCGAACGCATCTGTTCGATACGATTCTTGTTTTGTGAGTTTGTTTTTGCGAGCAGTGTAATTGTATTTCTGTAAATAAACGGTCCCCTTAGCGTCTTTAATCGGCTTTCCTGTTTCCCTATCAGTTACTATTACGTCAACGGTTTGATTTGCATTTCTGCGAAACGTATAACTCAGGTTGGTTGCCCAATAGGAGCCAACAGCGATTGCATTTGAGTCCAACTTAAAGTCTTTGTTGTAAGATGCGAGGATTACATATTGTCCAAGATCGTTAGATTTAATTAATACTTCAGTGCTATGATTTTGATAGTCGCCAGGGTTCTCTAATTCCTGTACCCATTCTTCAACTATCGGCTTTTTGAGAAGGTCTTTAATACGTTCCTCACCGTATAAATCCTGTTTCATATAATAGACCCAATTCACTTTTACTTTTTTGAAATAAAGCTTGTTTATATTTCCATAACTGATGAGCATTTTCCCATTGGAATTTGGGGCATATGCATCTTCAGTTTTGAACGATAAGCTCTTGATTTCTATTTCAACCTTCAAACTTTTACATTGACCAGCGCCTAAGGATGTAGGGAATTTTTTAATAGCATCTTCACAAATTGCAATGGCTTTATTTTTGTCCCATCTATTGTCTTGATTTGGACTAGAATAATGGTTTCCTTGATCACGATAATACAGAGCGCATTGGTATCTTATCTCCGCGAACACTTCGTGGTTTGGGTTTTGGGTTGATAATAGTTCCAAAGCCCTGATGTATAATTCTTCTTTGTTTTCTTCAACGGAATGATTTCTTGAAAAAGCAAGCCTCTTTAAGTTCAAATCTACACGTGCTTCCGGCTTTTCATCTTTCATATGAAATCGCGTCAATTCTTTAAGAACTATGACGGCTCTTCGAACATTTGACCCTGGATCTTCAAAATCTGTTGAAGTGGCTAAGAAAGTCGCATCCGTGTTGAAGTATGTGGTTCCTTTAACAATAAATTTATTTTGAGGTCGAGTTAAAGCGGGTTCAGTATTACTAAAAAAGTCAAGTGCGCTATGCGCCAATAAATCGTATAAAGTCGGACGTTGTTCATGATCAAAGCCGAATCCTGATAAGATTTCCGAAAAATCTACAATGTTGGTTTTCTGTAAGCTGTCTTTAGAAGTCATTGAAAGCATAAAATGGCGATTCACTTCGTCGGAAATTTTATTCAGGTCCCAGGTTCGAACATCGGTGTTTTCAAAATCAACGGTTTCGGTTCTATTCATGAACTGCCATCGATGTTGCTCATAATACCCCCAATAAGTTTGCGCAGTAACTGAGTGAATGATCTGTTTTAGAGGGAAATCTGATTCTTTGGCGAGTTCATCTAATTCTGCCAAGGCCAAAATGAAATCATCCTCTTTTAGATAAGAGTTGTACTTCATCTTATGGATTACTGATTTTATGACTTGAGGGGCATTATTCTCCTCTTTAGCAGATGTGAAAATGACTTCAACAATATTCAATGCAGATGCGTATAGCTCGAGACTATTAAGGGAATCAACCTGTTTCCAGAGATCAGTATAGTCACCATTGAAAACAAATGAGAGCGGATCAATAACCGGATCGGCGAGAGCAGGGCTCAGTTCAGTTAATGTTTTAGGCGTTTCCGAATATTCACTCGTATCGCTTTCGCAAGACGGTGACATTAAGAACAACGAAAATACGAGAACGGTTAAGCTATAATAAATGTGATTTTTCATTAAATGTGATTAGCGATCTAAAAATACGATTTATAGATGACTGTACATTTAATAAAAGGTTCAGTTCAATTCAGAAGACTCTAATTTAGGGCAAGCTCCTTTTCAACAAAACGAATATCGAACTTCTCTAGCTCTTCCAGTATTGGAGTATAAACTTCCTTTTGAACTGGAAGAGTAACACCTTTTGATTTTAATGTTCCATTTAGGATCATTTTGGCGCAAATAGCTGTGGGCAAACCAACAGTGTTAGACATTGAGGTATAAATTTGATCTTCACCAATGTTTACCATGTGAGAAGTAATTTGGCTCTTTTCTCCGTTCAATTCATATTCGAATTCATGCACCATTACAAGCATATCTTTATCTCCTTCTTCGAGTGATAACTTATCCACTAGGATCTTCTGAAGAACTTGGGCTGGTGTAGCATTTTCAATTCCAACAATTGGCTCATCCTTGAAGAGACCTAGCCATTCAAATCGTTCAAAAGAGTCCATTCTATCTTCTCTGATAAAATCTTTGAACTTGTCTTCAACCGGTCTTGACGGATTGTATGGAAGAAAAGAATTTAAGAAGGTACGAGGAGTTAAATTCGCTGTGTTCTCCATGCTATATGAGTCATCAGTCATTCCCAATTCAATGAAAATATCCCATGCTTTGCAATACCCTGGTCGACGGAGTGTTCCTCTAAAAATGGTTGGAATATCTTCTATTCCATATGTCTCTCTGTATGAAAGTGAATTACGGTTGGCATACCCAACAAAATCGCCATACCCGTCAATCGTAATATTCTCTAATCGTCCAAAAAGACGATTGTACGGAATGTATTTGTGTCGTCCATTACGAAGGAAACTAGCAGCTCCTCCTTGGCCCGCTAAAACAACATTTCTTGGATTCCAAGTAAATTTGTAGTTCCAAGGATTGTTGTCGCTTTCAGGTGCAATTAATCCTCCAGTAAATGATTTAAAACTGGTCAACTTCCCTCCGCGTTCCTTAATTTCATGAATGATTTTCATGGCACTCATGTGATCAATTCCTGGATCAACGCCAATTTCATTCATAATTACGATTCCTGCTTCTTTAGCCTTCTCATCCAATTCACGCATTTCTTCTGAGATGTATGAAGGTGTGATGAGGTCGGTTTTATAGGTTATGCAATCTTCTGCAATTGGAACGTGAAATCGAGCCGGAAGCATTGATATTACTAAATCCGCTTTCTCTATTTCCGGACGCCTTTGTTCAGCATAAATAGCGTTAAATGACATTGCCTTTCCATTAATATGACCGTCGATTTTTGACTGAACCATATCAATATCTTGATCTACAATACATACTTTCCAGTCGTTTTCAACTGAATTTTCCAATAGGTATCTAATAAGTGAAGAAGACGAAAGTCCGGCGCCGAGAACAAGGATGTTTTTCATAAAATATATTGTCGTTAATCAAATGTAGAGAATGAAATCCTCGATTCAAAGTGTTAAATAAAATACTTATTAATAAAAAGACTGTTAAACTTTCGTGTTCTTTGATTCCTAATTACTTTGGTGATTTAACAAAACGAATATTTCCTGAAACAATAGAATTCTGCACAAAAATGTGATAGATTCCGTTTTCGAGTTCTGAAACATTAATTGAAAGCAATGCATTGTTAAACAAAGCTTCCTTTACTATTCGTCCAAACTGATCCGTAATTACAACATTTGTCATCTCTATAACATTTTCGGACAACTGTATGTTAATTACATCATTTGTTGGAATAGGGAATACATTGACATTACCTAATGAAAGGTTATCAATAGACACCATACTGTGGTAATAAACTGCAGAAACACTTGAACAACCGTTAGCGTAAACGACTTCAACAAAATAATTACCAGATGTGTTTGCTAAGTGGGTCTGAGTGTTGGCACTAGGTATTGGATTTCCTTCGAAATACCATTGATAAGAAACGGCTAATTCAGTTGAAAGTGTATCTCCACTTGCTATTATCGTAGCTTGCGGCACTGTCATCGCATCAACAATCACAGCTTGAGAAGAACATAATTGGTCTTCATTATAGATAAAGTGGGATGATGATTTACTCGCCTCAATGAATGTAACACCTTCAAGATCAAAGATGTGTTCAGGTGTACTGATCGTAGATCCGTTTAATGAAGATAATTGTTCTTCAGTATTGTTACCAAATCCAAATACCGACATATCCGTTCTTTTCACCAAAGTAGAGTATTGACCGGTTGAGATCATATCAGCTCCATATAAAGTTGTTTGAACAGGAACCATTGTACTAATCAAGTTTCCAGTTCCTAATTGACCAAATGCATTTCCACCTGAAGTGTAAACCGTTTCATTTGATGATAAGAACGCACTGTGATTTGCCCCACCTTGTGCGTTGATAATGTTTTTCAAAGGTGATAAAGTTGGATTCAATCTATTCATTAAATCGTTTAGTCCGAGCTGACCAGTTCCATTATTACCCCAAACATATAAGTCCCCATTATTGTCAATTGCAAAACTGTGGTATTCTCCAGCACCAATAGAAACAACATTTGCAAGTCCTGGAACTTGAACTGCCGAGTAAGAAAAGGTTAGATTACCCTGTCCAAGTTGTCCGGCATCGTTATTACCTACCGTCCAAACAGTACCGTCATTTTTTAGGATTATAAAGTGAGTTTTACCACCAGCAATTGAGTCAGTATTTGCTAACGCTGCATTTAAGAATGGGAAGTTAACAACAGATGTATTACCAGTTGCAAGCTGCCCTTCCGTATTGTTCCCCCAAACGTATACCTCTCCAGTTGTTGTAACGGCCATCGAACTTGATTCCGTTGTCGCAACGTTTTTGATGTTTGCTAAAGTTGGGACTATTTGTGGAACATTTGAACTTGTATAAGTTCCGTCTCCCAATTGCCCTGAACTATTTTCACCCCAAGCGTAAACTTCGTTATTTGTTGTTACGCCTAGTAAGAAATCAAACCCAGAAGATAATTGAGAGAATACTTCTGATGAAACTCCAACTGTTGGGTCAGCATAATTGAAGTTATCTCCATTTCCGAAACTACCCGTAGCGTTCTGGCCAAATGACCAAACTGTACCAATACCTCCAGAAGTTACGTCTAGAGAATATGCTCCAGAAGAATAGGCCACGTATGAAGTGTCCGTTGCACCAGCAATGGGATTCCCATCCACGTACCACTGATTTCCTAACTCAAGATTACTTACTAGAATAACGGAATCCCCTTCGCAAAAATTAATGTTTGATAGAGCAGTGATTGTTGGCTCATCAATTACATTCATCAAAATATAGTCGCTAAATGGTTGAGTACATAGGGTTGAATTTGAGTATCCTGTAAAAGTAATCTCATCTAAATCATTTAATGTTGATGAACTGTAAGTGTTACTTGCACTTAATGGGCCTTGAGAGACACCATTCAAGAAGAACTCG
>JABSPC010000183.1 GCA_013215515.1 Crocinitomicaceae bacterium | reverse complement strand
TACTTGGTATTTATTCATAATAGCCGCACAAATTCCGACAGTTCCAGGGCGTTTACGAATTGCTATTTTTTCTAGCAATCCATTCTCACGTTCTTTGTAAATGAACTCCTCGCGATGGTAGGTTACATTGATAAATTTAGGCTTGAATTCCATCAAAGGATCAATCCCATCAAAAATTGATTGAATACTTTTCCCCTTCAATGGAGGTAAAATTTCAAAAGAGAACAATGTCTCGTCAGATGCCTTAAGGTGATCCGTTACTTTCATTTGTCAATAGAATAGACGGCAAAGATACACTTATTGAATTTCTCGCGACAAAAAATTATGTTTATTTAAGCAATTGTTCTGCATACAACAAGTCTGTTTTTGTTGTGATCTTAATATTTTCAAGATTTCCTTGAACGATGTGGATTTTAACTCCTGATTCTTCAACCAACCCAGCGTCATCGGTAATCCCTTTATGAAAATCCTGCTCGTAAGCATTTACCAAGATCGAACGCTCAAAACATTGCGGTGTTTGAACCGTTCTAAACTCTGTTCGATTCACTGCTTTAGAAGAACTACCATTAATCTGACGCATTGATTCATTTATCGGAATCACAGGTACAACAGCTTTTCGCGATTTCACTGCAATTGCACATGCTTTAATCGTTTCTGAATCAACCAATGGTCGAACTCCGTCATGAACCATAACGTAGTCGCCTCTACACAATTCGAGCGCCTTTTTTACTGAATGATAACGTTCTGATCCTCCTTCAATAATTCGGTGTGGGATTTTAAAGTCATTTTCGTATATCAACCTTTCCCAATGTTCTTTCCATTCTGAAGGTAGAGTTAGAATAATTTGAGCCTTTGAATCAAAGTGGTAAAATTGTTCAATTGTGTACATCAAAAGCGGACGCTCTTTAATGAGCATGAATTGTTTTGGAAGCTTAACTCCCATCCGCTTTCCTATTCCGCCAGCCGTAATTATTATCGAAAATGTGCTCATTAGATATAAAGATAATGAAATGAATTCGAGTGATGAAAAACAAAGTGTTAGTTTTAACGCACAAAACTACAACCAGAATGTTAAAATCCTCCCTTTTTCTCACAGCTTTCTTAGCCGCTACAATCTGTTATTCTCAAGGTTTAAAGTCTCCAAGCGATTACTTAGGATATGAATTAGGTTCTTACTACTCACGCCACCACCAAGTCGTTGATTATTTCGAAGACCTAGAAGAAAATTCAAATGGAATGCTTCAATACACAAAGTATGGTGAAACGAATGAGCACCGAGAATTGACCTTAGCTTATATTTCAACCAAAGAAAATTTAACCAACCTTGAAGCGATTAAAACAGCACATGAAAATGGCGAAGATGAAAAAGTCGCAATAGTTTGGTTGGGCTATAACGTACATGGAAATGAACCTTCAGGAACTGAGACCTCAATGCAAACCGCTTATGAGCTTTTGACTGAACATCAAGATTGGTTGAAAGATGTAATCGTTATCATCGACCCTTGTTTAAATCCCGATGGAAGAGATCGATACGTAAATTGGTACAATCAAAAGAAAAATGCGAATTACGATCCGAATGTAAACAGTGCTGAACACGATGAAGCTTGGCCTTCTGGGAGGTTTAATCATTATTTATTTGATTTGAACAGAGACTGGTCTTGGCTGACACAAGTTGAAACGCAACAAAGAATCAAAATCTACAATCAATGGATGCCGCATGTTCATGTCGACTTTCACGAGCAAGGTCACAATTCACCATATTACTTTGCTCCTGGCGCCGAACCAATGCACGAAGTCATTTCTGATTGGCAAAAGGAATTTCAAAACGACCTGGGTAGAAATCATGCTAAATACTTTGACGCAAACGGATGGCTGTACTACACGAAGGAAATTTTCGACCTTCTTTACCCTGGTTATGGTGATACATACCCAACATTTAATGGTGCAATTGGAATGACCTACGAGCAAGCTGGCCATACTCAAGGAGGGTTAGGAGTTATTACATCAGAAGGCCCTGAATTAAGCCTAAAAGATCGAATTGCACATCACCACACTACTGGAATATCAACTGTTGAATTTTCCGTACTAAACAAACAAAAACTAATTACTGAGTTCAATAATTTTGTTTCGCGCGATGATTACAAGTACAAAACATATGCAATAAGTGGTGATGAAGAGAAGATAGAATCATTAATTGAATTACTCGACGCTCAGCAGATCAAATATACATTTGGAAACGGAATAACCATTAAAGGATTCGATTATCAAACTCGAGAAAAAGGATCTGTAAAGGCTACTGAAAGCCATCTTCTGATTAGTGCTCTTCAAAGAAAAGGCGGATTGGTAACGGCGCTTTTTGAACCTAGCACTTTACTCAGCGATTCTATGACCTACGACATTACAGCTTGGTCGCTTCCTTATGCCTATGGCCTGAATTGTATTGCCTCAGAATCGGAAGTTGTTGGATCATCTTCTAAAAAAGAATTTCAAGCAAGTAAAGTCAGTGATAAGGTATACGCCTACCTCATTCCGTGGAGTAGTTTTTCAGATGCCCAAGTCCTATCGGATTTATTAGGAGCAGGTGTTAAAGTAAGGTTCGCAGATGAGCCATTTTCATTTGGAGATAAAAACTACGTAGAGGGAACGTTGATCATAATCACCAAAGAAAATGATGGAACCAATGTCGGCAAGGCAGTTGCTGAAACGTGCTTAAAACATAAAGTCTTATTCGAAACAACAACGACTGGTATGGTAGATTCAGGCTTTGATTTTGGATCAAGTCATGTTAGTCTTATCAAATCACCAACCGTTGGAATGATCTCAGGAGAAACTGTTGAAGCTACGGAAGCTGGTCAAGTTTGGCATTTTTTCGAACAAGATTTAAACTACCCCGTAACGGTATTAAACGTTGACGCAATTTCAACAGAGACATTGAAGGATTTAGATGTTCTAATTCTTCCTGAAGGATGGTATTCATTGCCAGATTCTCTAATTGCAAATTGGGTAATGAATGGAGGTAATCTAATCGCAATAGCTGGTGCGGTTTCCTATTTAAGGGAATCCGATGATTTAAGCATCGTTGAAAGAGAAAAGCCGGAACCAACAGATGAGGATAAATACAAAAATGCACATGCCGTTCATTCTGAAAACGATAGAAAAAATTTGACGAAAAGAATCCCTGGTGCTCTTTATAAGTGTAAAGTAGATCCAACACACCCACTTGCATTTGGATACACGGACAATTACATTTCGTTAAAAATTGGCGCTGCTGCCTACGAACTTTTAGAAAAGGGTGGAAACGTAGTATATCTGGACGAAGACGCTGAACCAATTTCAGGATTTGCAGGAGCTAAAGCTCAAATAGCACAGAAGAATACGTTGATATTCGGTGTAGAAGAGGCAGGTTCTGGAAGTGTTATATATATGGTTGACAATCCTCTATTCAGAGGTTTCTGGCAAAATGGGAAACTGTTTTTTGCCAATGCAATCTTCTTCGTAAACAATTAGAATCAATAAAAATTAAAGGCAACAAAAAAGCCCTTTCCGAAATATCGGTAAGGGCTTTACTATTTTATATAAATCGCTTATTTAAGCGTTCCTTCAGCTTCTGCTTTTGCACTCAATTTTTTCTGGATATTTAACCAATAGAAAAGTCCAATGAATCCAACACAAAGCAGACCGTAATTCATGATAAATGTTAATGAAAAGTCAAAAAATGTGAAATCGTTTTGCAATAGGTTGAATGTCCATTGCATAAAACTGCCTATTCCTCTAAAAAATCCGTCAAGTGTCATATCGTTGTTTATTAACTATCACAAATAAAATCATTTTTTTAGATATTAGTGCTATCTTGAATGGTTTTTTTACACAAGTAGACGCCAACAATTCAATACTTTTATTGAACTGATGACACGAGGTTTGTCAACTCAACAAATTGATCTACGCTCAAAGTCTCGGGGCGAAGTGCAAATAAATCACTTTCCAAGCCCTTATCCTTAATCAATGGTTTGATCGAATTTCGAATCGTTTTTCTGCGCTGATTAAAGCTCATCTTAATAACTGTCTTGAATAACTTCTCATCACAGGGCAATGACATACGCTTGTTTCGAACACACCGAATAACTCCAGACTGCACTTTTGGCGGTGGATTGAAGGCGCTTGCATCTACTGTAAAACAGTATTCGATATCATAATAGGCTTGCATCAAAACGCTTAAAATTCCATAACGTTTACTTCCTGGGGGTTCGGCGATTCGTTCGGCAACTTCCTTTTGGAACATTCCCATTATTTCGGGAACTTGATTTCGGTATTCGAGACATTTAAAAAGAATCTGAGAGGAAATATTGTATGGGAAATTCCCCACAACTGCGAAGGGTTCAGTTCCCAATAAATCAATCAAATCAGCTTTTAGAAAGTCGGCTTCTATAACTTTCCCTTTCATTTCTGGAAAATGCTTCTGGATATATGGAACGCTATCGTAATCGATTTCCATAGCCCAAAGATCAAGATCCATTTCCAATAAGAACTCCGTCAAAGCGCCCATTCCTGGGCCAATTTCAAGAACCTTTTTGCAATCATTGCTCTTCGTATACTGATTGGCAATTCTCTCGCAAATGGACTTATCAGTTAAAAAATGCTGACCTAGGTGTTTTTTTGCTCTTACGCTCATGCTTTGAATTCTTCTAGAATGGTCAACATCGTTCTAAATGCTGCTACTTTACCCGCATATTTTTCATTGTGCTCTGATTGAAGAGCTGCCGCGTGATTTTTTTGATATGCATCAATTTTATCTTGACTCGTCGCTACATAGGACATCGCGAATGTAAATCCACCTTCTTCTTCATGAACTCGAGAAATTCTAGCTTCAATGAAACATCCAGTTGCCATAACATCCGGCACGTGTTTCGTTCGCATCCAAGTCAACCAGTTCTCGTGAATTGATGGATCAATGCTAACTGTAACGTTGTATAATATCATGGGACAAAGATAATTCGATTAGTTGGATTATTCGATTGTTTGATCTTTAGATTGTTAGAATTTAGAAGATCCGGATTCATTGAAACCGGAACAAATCTAAAAGGCGCAGCCGATCTAATAATCGATCTTAATAATATTTCATCAAACCATTCACGTCACTCACGTTGTAATCTCCATTAATCGTTCCTTCAATCAAGATTTTCACATCGTCTCCTTCCCCATATATCAATTGTAATGGGTTGTCGACAGACTCAAAATAATTAGCATCGGTATTACAGAAATGGCGTTTAAATGAAATCGACGGCACTTCATCCGTTACTCCATCAGGAACTACATACTTCTTAAATGTATTTCCTGCCACCGTAGTAAAGACATCGTACTGATTCATTTTAAAAGAAATCGTCTCACCCTTTTTCAATAACATCGAATAAACATCCCCCGATGATGTGTTTGAAGACACATAAATAATGACATCATACTGGGAGTTATTACGAACCTCGGAATTAGTCGTCCCCGTTTTATTTGCTAAATCCTGAACTCCCGAATAACGTTCGAATCCGATAGAGGAAGTGCAATTTTTCGTTGCATTATACTCTTTAATCGATGCGTCTTTAGCAACATCATTATAGATTCTTTCCATCAACTGGTTCTTGTGATCATAACGAATTTTTATAGCCCCACCAGTCGGAGCATAAACACCTGGGTCAACTTCGTAAATCGATGTGAAATCTCCATCATTCATCACCTTGATAAGTGAATCAATTGACTTACGCTCTTCAACTGTGAACTTTTTGAAAGAAGCATTTTCAGCCAACTCATTATCTGCAACATCATTGAACGGCTTGTAATAAATAATATAGAACATGGCCCCCAACAGTCCTAGAATAGCAGTTAAAGTTATTAAGGTTTTCCAACGAATTGGCGTACGACCTTCTCCATGGTTTCTTACCTGCAATTCTCCTGCTTTCAACTGCCCTCTAAGATTCTTTATTTTTTGGCAGTGCTCTTCATTTAGGTCAAGCTCTTCCATTTTTTTTAGAACCCAATTCGCAAATCGAGCCGTACACCCTTTTGCTTTTATTGCCTTTAAAATCGCATCAACATACTCCAATTTTAGGCCATAAGACCTTTTGGACAAACGATTGACACAAGATAAAATTTCATCGGAACAAAGAGGACGAACGAGGTCAATCAACGCTTGCTCTTCGGCAATAACAAACGAATGTTTCATTACTCCTATTAAACTTACTATAGGCTTATACAGTTGAGCTTCAACAAGTGCTTGATTGTCTTTTACAATAAGTTGAGTATATGAAAATACATGTTCCAATTTCTTGAAATCACGCGTTGATTCTTTCAACAATCGATTTTCAACAAAGGGCGAAATGAAAGTAACGAACTCTTGTCCCCATCTGTGTTTTAAATGCTGTTTCTTGTCAACAAAAGATGCTGAAATTTCTTGGCCTTCTAAAAATTCAAGAAGTACATCGTTCTGCTCAATCCAACCGTAAAATAAAATGTGCTGCTGATTGAAAAGACTTTCCTTGAAAGCTGCAAATTCCGATGCGTCAATACTATTTTCAGTAGCAATTGCAGAACCCTCGCCACTATTCAATCGTTTAATAAAAGCCCCAAACCCTTCCTCAGTCAATAGTTGACTATGGTCTGTATACAAAGACTTAAACCAAGAAAGTGAAATAAAACGTGACTTGAATTCAGCTGACATATGAGGCTCTTTCTTGTAAAAATACCAATATTCCAAGATTGTTTGCAATGTACCTCCTAAGAGTTGTTATTGACATGAGTGTTACCATCTCAATATTGAATAAAGAACGCTGATAATCAGCGTATTTAACCATTTTTACTACCGAAATTGCAATAGCGCAAGTTCATAAGGTGAACTTGATCATATAAAATCATTGTTTAGACCTACACTACATTTAAAGCCTTCTCTGTTCAGGGAAGGCTTTTCTTAGTCAAAATTAATTCCTTATCTTTCAAGTCAATAACCAAAGTCAAATTCATGAAATCTACTTTATCCATTCTATTCGTGTACTTCTACTTTATGTCCTTTGGACAAACTTGGGCAGATGATGTTGCAACTATAGTCTATAACAAATGTGCTCAATGCCATCACACAGGAGGTGCTGGAGGATTCCCGTTAACAACCTATTCAGAAACGAATGTGCTGGCTTCTATCATTCAAGGTGCCGTTTCAGCTGATGAAATGCCACCATGGCCACCAAACAACAATTTTCAACAATATTCTCATAATCGGGCATTGTCCGCTACGGAAAAAACTACAATTCTAGATTGGATTGCGGGTGGAACTCCTGAAGGAAACCCTGCCAATACTCCACCTCCACCTGTTTTTCAGACTGGAGCAATTTTAGGTGCTGGAGATTTGGAAGTTCAAATTCCAATGTATATGAGTAAAGCCACGGCTTCTGAGGATGACTATGTTTGCTTTGCTTTACCTTCAAACTTAGGTGATGATAGAGTAATTAAATCAATAGAAGTCGTTCCTGGAAATCCAGAAATTGTACATCATTGCTTGGTATATATCGATGCAAACAGTAATGGTTCTGCAACGGACACTATTGGTGGCGATTGCCAAGGGCCCTCTTCTCCAACTGCAAAATTAGTCGGTGGATTTACGCCAGGAAGTACTCCAACTGTATTACCATCGGTTGCGCCTTTAAAAATTGGATATCCAATGGCAGCAAATTCACAAATTTATCTTGGAATGCATTTTCCATCAGGAAGTTATGGCGAATATGATGATACGAAGGTTATTTTCCATTTTTATCCTATTGGAGAAACAGGAATTAGAGAGTTAACAACTGATATTCTATTAGACAATTGGACCTTCAGTCTGCCTCCAGAACAGATAACTCCTGTTTCAGACATTTACCCATCTTCTGGTGGATTGCTTACCGATTATTCATTGGTCAATATATTTCCACATATGCACTTGATTGGCAAGAGCATGAAAGTATATGGAATCAAACCAAACTTCGATACTTTGAAATTAATGGACCTTCCAGAATGGGATTTCGAATGGCAAGATTTTTATTATTATAAGAATATGCAAAAAGCGGAGGTAGGAACAGTTTTACACGCCGATGCCGTTTACGATAACACAAGTGGAAATCCAAACAATCCAAATACTCCGCCTATAACAGTCGGAGCAGGATTAAATACAGCAGACGAAATGCTAGTTGTGTTCATGTCATATCTCCCTTATTTACCTGGTGATGAGAATTACAACATGGATAGTTTGTTGAACCTTAGTACTGCAACCTTACTCGAACAGCAATTCGGTGCATCGCAGTTTAGCCTTTACCCTAATCCGTTTCATGAAGGTATAAATATTTATAGCAATAATGTTTCCGTTGGAGATAAAGTATCTGTTTATATATATGATACTCAAGGGAAATTGGTCAAACCATTAATGAAAGGACAGACATTAACTAATAACGAATTACTTATCGAGTGGGATGGGAAAAATGAAGTCAACAAACCAGCTTCTCCTGGATTGTACTTCCTATCCATAAATGTTAATGGAGTAATGACGCAACACAGAGTTATAAAACAATAGATTTCTTAAGTTAGGTGGTGGCAACAGTAGAAGGTATTGCATTTATCGGAGTTGCTAAGGACAAAAGAATTGAACTGGATGGACTTGCGTTAAAGAAATTAGGCGTTTTGAAATTTCAGGAATTGGTGAATTAGGATTAATATGTAATTCTTATATTAGGAAGTATCGCATAAAACAGGCGATTGGATTAATCGGTACAATAGGATTAGGGATTATACTCACACTCTTTCTTACTGATAATTATCTAGCCCTTGCGATGTTTCTATTTTTTCCTTTTTTAGTCTTTCTGATGTTTGCCCTAGGAACGTTTACGACCTCTGAAGTTATTGTAGACAACTTTATGTGCAAGATCGCAATGAAAAATTTACCGAAAGAATTGAGGGATCCAAGATTTGTAAAATTTTACGGAAGGAATCAAATTGCGGGAAATGAAGCCAAAATAACACAAACGGCCGCCAACAAAACCTAAGGATTAAAGTTTATTTCAGTAAACGAACATCGCTTGCCTATTTTAAAAACCCCAATGCTTTCTGGACTTCATGGTCCTTCTTGTTATTCACTTCGTAATAACCCTGTTCTACCCAAATTTGTCGAGCAATTTCACCTTTGATCATTCTTTTGATCACTTTCTTACTGTGCTTGATATCCTCTCTTGAGATTGCAATCTTGTGTTCCGAATTCGCGAATTGAACAAAGCGCTCTAGGATTGAGTCTGTTACGGTAAACATTCGATAAAACTGAGCTGGAGACGCCCATTTACCACGCTTATTCTGAAC
The DNA here is from genome assembly GCA_013215515.1 of Crocinitomicaceae bacterium. GTDB lineage: Bacteria > Bacteroidota > Bacteroidia > Flavobacteriales_D > Crocinitomicaceae > UBA4466. The sequence continues at coordinate 5,647 of JABSPC010000183.1, read as the reverse complement.
GTAATCAAATGCAAACGTTGTAAATACTGGCGACATTCGCAATGATGTTAAGTACCAACTTGTTCCAGTTGAATCAATCGGAACGAAAACATCTGGCATAATTCCACCACCACCATAAACAACTTTACCCTTAGGCGTTGTAAATTTCAAAGAATCAACGAAAAATGACGAATCTACTTCATACATTTCACCGTTATCATATCGATCCATTTGATCTTCATAATAATCATCGATATTTCCATTGTATGGTTTCTGAATACATCTTCCTGATGGGGTATAATATCTAGCAATAGTCACCCTAAGGTTACTTCCATCTCTCAGTTTTACATCTTTCTGAACCAGTCCTTTACCGAACGATCTTCGTCCGAAAATAGTTCCACGGTCATTATCTTGAATTGCTCCGGCCAATATCTCAGAGGCAGAAGCACTGTTTGAATTAATCAAAATAGCCAATTTCACATCTTTCAAAGTACCTCGCGCAGTAGATCTATATATTTCGACCCCAACATTTTTCCCTTTTGTTTTAAGAAGCGGGACATTGGCATGGAAGAATTCATCGGCAATATCAGTTGCACAAGAAAGCACACCTCCACCGTTGTTACGCAAGTCAAGAATTAGTGATTTCATACCTTGCAATCGAAGTGTATAGGCTGCTGCACTGAATTCTTGTGCAGTTGTTACAGAAAAACGATCTACTTTAATATAGCCTGTACTTCCATCAATCATGTAAGAAGCAATAACAGACTCAACTGGTATTGATCCTCTAATTACAGTCTTATTCAATTTTTTACCATTGCGCGAAACAACTAAAATCACTTGCTTTCCAGCAGTTCCTTTGAGCATTCCCATGACTTCACTATTCTTGATTTTATTACCAGCAATTAGTTTTCCGTCAACTTTAATAATTTTATCTCCAGCTTTCAAACCTGCCACCATCGATGGTGAATTGGGCAATACGTTTGTAATACAAACAGTATCTCGAATAATAAAAAAACGCACGCCAACTCCTCCAAACTTCCCTTGAATGTCTTCATTCACCCTTTGTAAATCCTTCGCAGAGATATAATTACTGTGCGGGTCTAAGCAGTGTAACATGTCCGCAATCGTTTTCTCAAAAAGATCATCGCTGTCAACGTCATCAACGTATTCTTTATCAAGAATTCTAATAACGTCCTCCATCTTTTGATAGCGCGCTTGCCCTTTAGCCGTTAATTCCAATTCTTGTTTAGGTGTCAATAAACTACCAACCAACAAGCCAATCGCCATTGAAAAAGCAACAATTATTGGAATTAAATATGACCGTTTATTATTCTCCATCAATCAAATTTTCTATTTGTACTACTTTAACACCAGCTTCTTCTAAAAAATTGATTCCGCTTTCGTCTTTGTATCTTTTTACAAAAACCACTTTGCTAATTCCTGACTGAACGACCAATTTGCTACATTCTTTACAAGGCGATAACGTCAAATACAGCGTTGCTCCCTGACAATTGTGCGTTGACTTAGCAACTTTCAAAATAGCATTTGCTTCAGCATGTAATACATACCAGTGCGTTTCTCCTTGATCATTCTCACAACAGTTATCAAACCCACTTGGAGTTCCATTAAACCCATCGGAAATAATCATTCCATCGCGTACTATTATTGCCCCAACTTGCTTTCGAGAACAATGTGACAATGCTGACCATGTGCCAGCCATTCTCAAATAGGCCTTATCATATCTTAGTTGTTTTAACTCCTCTTTCATAACTATAATTGCTATCAAAGGTAGCAAGAAAAAGCGCAGCTTTTGATCGAGAACGGGAAGTGACCTACCTGAATCAATTAAATAATCTTAAAGTTTGTTAAGGGATAAAAAATATTGAGACTACACCCCTTTAATTGCAATCTCAACTACGCTCGATTAGCAATTGACTCTTCACTGTTAATCGAGCGTAGTTGAGAGCAACATTAATCCTTCAAAAACTTATAACCCACTCCTCGAACGGAATGGAAGTGGTTCGGCTCTTTAGGGTTATTCTCGAATATTTTTCTGAAATGGAGAATAAAATTATCAATTGTTCGGGTTGTTGGAAACTGGTCTTTACCCCATACTTTATCCAAGATTTCGGAGCGAGAAATTACATCTCCTTGTTTGGAATAGAACAATTGCAGCAGTGCAACCTCCTTTTTGGATAAGGTTATTTCCTCTTGCGTTTCCTCGTTTATAACGAGAAAGGTCTTAAAATTCACTTCACAACTCCCAATAGTCACAATTTCTTCCGTTGATTTGGGAATCGTATTCAATAGAATCGTGACTCTCAATAAAAGTTCTTCTAGGTCGAATGGTTTTGGCAAATAATCGTTTCCTCCTGCTTTTAAACCTTCAATGCGATCTGCTGTAGTTCCCTTTGCAGAGAGAAACAATACAGGAACTTGAGATGATTGACGAATCAAACGACACAAGTCAACGCCACTAACATTGGGCAACATAACGTCCATAATAACGAGGTCGAAATCAAAATCACGTTTGAATAATTCCAAAGCTTCCGCGCCATCCTGAATCAACTCGACTTCATAAGATTCCATTTCAAGATTAAGTCGAACCATTTCGGCTATACTATTCTCATCTTCTACAACACAAATCTTTAGCATCTTTCAATCTTTTCTATAAAAGTAAAATAAGCGATAAACTAGTCGTTGAAAACTAATCATATTTTTTGTCAAATAAATTCATTTTAAGCTATTAATTTGAAGTAATTTTGCGCTTTCATTTTAACTCCAAAATAGCAAGGGAAATGAGCGTAAGAAAAGAGATCAAATCAGCCTTAATTTCAGTATTCGATAAAGGTGGTCTAGAACCAATCGTTAAAGAGCTTCATAAAAACGGTGTTACCATATACTCAACTGGCGGAACTCAGTCATTTATCGAAGGACTTGACATTCCAGTAATAGCCGTAGAAGACCTAACATCTTACCCTTCAATTTTGGGCGGAAGAGTTAAAACTTTGCACCCAAAAATATTTGGTGGAATTTTGACACGTAGAGAGGACGAAGGTGACCAATCTCAAATTAAAGAATACGACATTCCTGAACTGGATTTAGTTATCGTTGATTTGTACCCATTTGAAGACACTGTTACTTCCGGCGCTGGACACGCAGATATCATTGAAAAAATTGACATTGGTGGAATCTCGTTAATTCGTGCCACAGCCAAAAATTATAAAGACGTTGTAATCGTTCCTTCTAAAAATCAATACGCTTCTTTCTTGGAAATTATTTCTGAGCACATGTGTACGACGGAGTTAGGAGAACGTAAAGATTTTGCAAGAGATGCCTTTGATGTTTCTTCTCACTACGACAGTCACATTTTTAGATATTTCAACAACGGCAAAAAAGAATTTTTCAAAGAAAGCATCTCTGAAAACCAAACATTGCGTTACGGAGAAAATCCTCATCAAAAAGGAATTTTCCATGGTGATATGGATGCTTTATTCAATAAATTACATGGTAAAGAGTTATCATACAACAATTTACTAGATGTTGATGCCGCTGTGAATTTAATGGCTGAATTTAAAAATGAAGGTCCAACGTTCGCAATTCTAAAACACAACAACGCTTGTGGTTTAGCAACAAGAGATTCAATTCATAAAGCCTATACAGATGCTCTAGCTGGAGACCCGGTTAGTGCATTCGGTGGAATTTTAATCAGTAACACCAAAATTGACGTTGCAACAGCAAATGAAATTCACGAGTTGTTTTGTGAAGTTGTAATTGCCCCTTCCTACGAAGCAGAAGCACTTGAAACTTTAAAAGGAAAGAAAAACAGAATCATCTTAACTCAAAAAGAAGTTGAACTTCCTAAAAGACAATTCAGAACTTTATTGAACGGAGTTTTAGAACAAGACAAAGATTTTAAGTCTGAATCAAAAGAAGATTTAACACCAACGACAAAGGCAATACCAAAAGATTACGAAATTGAAGATTTGTTGTTTGCGAACAAACTTGTAAAACACACCAAGTCAAATACAATAGTAATTGCCAAAAACAAGCAGCTCATAGCAAGCGGAACAGGGCAAACATCTCGAGTAGATGCTTTAAACCAAGCTATTCATAAGGCACAAACTTTTAAATTTTCATTAAAAGGCGCTGTTATGGCTTCAGATGCATTTTTCCCATTCCCAGACTGTGTAGAAATCGCTGATAAGGTAGGAATTACTGCGGTGATTCAACCAGGAGGTTCGATTAAGGATCAATTGTCAATTGATTACTGCGATGCACACAAAATGGCGATGGTTATAACCGGGAATCGGCACTTTAAACACTAAATAGAACCTTTTCTGTAATATTGAGTATATAGTATACTAAGAAACACTAGTTTTAAGGAAACAAGCAAGCGGGAGAAATTAAATATGGGATTATTTAGCTTTTTAACACAGGAAATTGCAATTGATTTAGGCACGGCAAACACGCTTATCATTATGAATGATAAAGTTGTAGTCGATGAACCTTCAATTGTTGCGAGAGACATTCAATCAGGAAAAATTGTTGCTATCGGTAAGAAGGCACAACAAATGCATGGGAAAACCCATAAGCTGATTGAAACTGTGCGTCCATTGAGAGATGGTGTAATTGCTGATTTCCAGGCTGCAGAACAAATGATTCGTGGAATGATCAAGATGATCGGGACGGGGCGTAGCTTGTTTAATCCTTCTTTGAAAATGGTTATTTGCATTCCTTCTGGAATTACTGAGGTTGAAAAACGTGCCGTTCGAGATTCTGCGGAACACGCTGGAGCAAAAGAAGTTTATCTTATTCACGAGCCGATGGCAGCAGCTATTGGAATTGGTATCGATGTTGAAGAGCCAATGGGGAATATGATTATTGATATAGGTGGTGGTACTTCTGAAATTGCGGTAATCGCATTGGGAGGTATTGTTTGTGACAAGTCGATCCGTGTTGCCGGTGATGACTTCACAAAAGACATTGAAGAGTACATGCGTCGTCAACATAATATATTAGTTGGTGAAAGAACGGCAGAAGAAATAAAAATTAATGTGGGCGCTGCAATGCCTGAAATAGATAATCCTCCATCAGACTGGGCAGTTCAAGGTCGAGATTTGATGACTGGTATTCCAAAGGAAATAATCATTTCATATACTGAAGTTGCACATGCCTTAGATAAAACGATTTCAAAAATCGAAGAGGCAGTACTAAGCGCACTTGAGATGACACCACCGGAGCTTTCAGCGGATATTTACAAAACTGGAATCTATTTAGCAGGGGGGGGGTCAATGCTTCGTGGCCTTGATCAGCGTATTTCATTGAAAACAAAGCTTCCTGTTCACATCGCTGAAGATCCGTTAAGAGCCGTTGCAAGAGGGACCAGTATCGCATTGAAAAACATCGATCGTTTCCAATTCCTGATCAAAGACTAGTGAAAATTGTACATCTGGTTATTGAATCAACAGACATCGATCCGTTCATAGAGATAATTAAATACGAAAATGCCATAGACTACCAATCATCGACGAAAAACATGATGGTATTTGCTACCGAACGTTTTCGTCTCCGAACAACTTCTTCTCAAAATGAAATGGGGTAGTGTCTAGAAAAGTGTGTCTGCCTCATCTCTATTAAGAAAATTTGAAGCGTTTAATTTTCCTTC
>JABSPC010000182.1 GCA_013215515.1 Crocinitomicaceae bacterium | reverse complement strand
GATGGCTGAGGGTAAGCATCATCTCTCAGTAATCAACGCGGTAGCTTGCAAATTAGTTTATAGAATTTTTGCTGTTGTAAAAAGAGATGAACCTTTTGTAAATTTAGTGAGGTAATTATTAGGATTAACCTTAGAATACACTATTGATGACCAATATGAGCCAGAGTACAGACACAATTAGCCACTTCGCGGCTAACCATTGTAGGTGCCCACTTCTATCAAAATTTGTATGTCATATTACGATAGTGATCAAGCTTTTTCTTTAAAGAAAAAACCCTTGTGTCCAAACATTACTCTTCTTGTGCCTTAGTGTCCTTGTGGTAAAATATTTCCCGACCAGCTCAATAACCTTGTAGTTAAAGCCCTATCTTTAGCTTCAAATTTTCACAATGGCTTTAATCAAAGAATGTAGAGGTAAAACCCCAACCTACGGAAACGACTGCTGGTTTGCAGAAAATGCAACAATTATTGGTGAAGTGACTATGGGCGATCAATGCTCTGTTTGGTTTAGTGCAGTTGTCCGTGGAGATGTGAACTCCATAACAATGGGGAACAAAGTAAACATTCAAGATGGAGTTGTTATTCATGCAACGTTTGAAAAGACGAAGACTATTCTCGGTAATAACGTTTCAGTTGGGCACAATGCACTTGTACACGGCTGTACTGTTGAAGACAACGTTCTCATCGGAATGGGGTCTATCGTGATGGATAATTGTTACATCGAATCTGGTAGTATTATCGCGGCAGGTGCTGTTCTATTAGAAGGAACAAGAGTTACAGCGGGAAGCATTTGGGCAGGAGTTCCTGCAAAGAAAGTTAAAGAAGTTTCTCCAGAATTATTCAAAGGAGAAGTGGAAAGAATATCGAATAATTATGTGAAGTATTCGGGGTGGTTTAAGGATTAATTATTTCAACTTTGATTGTCAATCAAGGGGGAATTTTTCTTAAATTAATAGGTGAAGTCCCTATTTAAGATAACTACCCTATGAAACCTATCATAAAATTGAATCATGGTATTTACCATGGAACTACCGTTATACTCTGCAGTTTTGAATACAATTCTTCAATTGTTCGAGAATTCAATTATTATCCGAACTCAAAATGGTTTAGCGAAAGAAAAGTGTGGATAATTGAACAATCACAAGCTTCAATTGATAATTTGAGAAAACATTTTGATGGATTAGCGATAATTGATGCGTCAAATTTATCTGCCAAAACAATTGACCAACCAAAACTAAAGGCTCCTTCATTGCCTAAGTTAAAATCTTCAAACAATTTCCCATTGCAGAAGTTCGTAGACTATATGAAATCCATTCGATACAGCGAAAATACGATTAGCACTTATTCAGACTGTTTACAGCTTTTTCTACGGTTTCACGAATCTAAACGCATCGATGAATTAACTGTCGCCGACGTTAGTGAATTCAATAAAAACTATATTTTGAAGTACAATTATTCGGCATCATTTCAGAATCAGATAATTAATTCGTTAAAATTATTTTTTCAAAATTATAATGGATCCAAATTTGATTTACAGGATTTGGAGCGCCCATTTTCTGCCAAGTCCTTACCCGTCATTTTAAGTTTAAAGGAGGTTGAGAGGTTGATTAACCAACTGGTTAATTTAAAACACAGAACTATGATTGCAGTGATCTACTCTTGTGGACTGAGACGTGGTGAACTGATTAATTTAAGAGTAAATGACATTGACTCGGAACGAATGTTAATTCACATAAAGGGAGGAAAAGGAAAGAAGGATAGAATGGTTCCTTTATCAGAAAAGACACTAATAATGCTTCGCAATTATGCTAAGGCATACAAGCCAAACAATTTAATATTTACAGGTGAAAATGGAGGTCATTATTCTGGGAGCAGTTTACAAAAGGTTTTCAAACGTGCAAAATTGAAGGCGAAAATTGACAAGCCCGCAACCCTACATACATTGCGGCATTCTTATGCAACCCATTTGTTAGAAGCTGGTGTTAACCTTAGGTACATTCAGGAAATACTAGGTCATTCAAGTCCAAAGACAACTGAGATTTACACCCATGTAAGTTCTGAAGACTACAAAAAGATAGTAAGTCCAATAGACAAACTTAACATTTCATTATAAGGCATAAACATGCGCATAGCAATCCATATAGTACATTATGTGTTACATTTGGCGTCTTATATACTAGTTAGCGGTAATTGACCACAATAAGTATGATACAATCAGATCTTATCGATGATATTCTTGATCTTTCCATTGAGGGGCTGAAATATGAGGATAAACTATTTCAACAAGCCGAAATCTTAACAATAGAAAAGATCGATTACACTGGAATTGGATTATACGCTTATTTCAGATTACCGCATCAAATATTTCAATATCGACTTACGGAAGATGAGTTGCGCTCATTATTTGGTAAAAACAACCCGATGATTGAGACGGTTAGAGTGGTAAACAAGAGTTTAGAAATT